>JAISKY010000088.1 GCA_031260745.1 Oscillospiraceae bacterium | reverse complement strand
CGAAACCCTCAAATATATCAAAAAAAGCGGGAAATTTTTTTCCGCGAAAATGAAGCCAACAAACCCCGATGTTTATTGGCTTCACAGCCATAATATCCATATTAGGCTAAAACCTTGGTGACCCAGCGGGGACTCGAACCCCGGACACCCTGCTTAAAAGGCAGGTGCTCTACCGCCTGAGCTACTGGGTCAATTTCAATTAACAGCTAACAATGCACAATTAACAACATACCGACTTAGCTTATATGCCTGTCCAACGCTTAGAGCTACATATAAGAACAATTTGTTCACCGTTCACTGCTAATTGTTCACTGTTGTTTGGCTGGGATGGCAGGATTTGAACCTACGAATGTCGGCGTCAAAGGCCGATGCCTTACCGCTTGGCGACATCCCAAAGTAAAACCAACGCATTGGAGCGACGTTTTAGCCTGTCTTTAGTAATTACAAACAAACGCAAAGTACATATCTTAGCTATTATCCGCCGCGAATCGCGGCTGGCACGCCGGGAGGGATTTGAACCCCCGACCAACGGCTTAGAAGGCAGTTGCTCTATCCCCTGAGCTACCGGCGCAAGTCAAATAACAGCCAATAGATATTTTACTGTTCCAGTGGGGTGGGTAATCGGACTCGAACCGACGGCCTCTAGTGCCACAAACTAGCGCTCTAACCACCTGAGCTATACCCACCATATAACAAACAACTTTATTACATCAAACCGCAAGCTAACAAGAAAAAATGCAGAATCTCCAATGTCAGATAATTCTTCATTTTTCATTTTTAGTTTTTCATTCGCACCGTAAGGCGCGATTGGAGCGCGCGACTGGAGCGGGTGATGGGGATCGAACCCACGCGGCCAGCTTGGAAGGCTGGAATTCTACCATTGAACTACACCCGCATTTTCAATCAACTTTCGCATTATAACACATCACTCTCCATTTGTAAAGTCTTTTTTTGAAATTTTCTTCTTTTTTCTTATTGCGGCAAAAAAATTTTGACATTTGAGACTGCTTGTGCTATACTATGTTATTGTATGGATAAATATCTGGTCGCTTTGTTCGCGTATCTTATTTGGCGCGTAATTCAACTAAGCCGGAAGCATAAATGGCGCAGCAGTGTCCGGCACGAGGTCGGGCTTGCTTTGTTCGCGGCTTTTTTCTTTTGGCTTATGATTGTTACGCTTGGACCGCCGTGGCAAACGGTTGGTCCGAGGAATTATAACTTCGTACCGTTTCAGGTTGTACGACTGTCGCTGAACGACTGGCGGTATAACCACTCGGTAGGTTACTTTACGCTAAACCTGCTGGGCAATATCGCGGTATTCATTCCGGTCGGCTTTTTCACGCTTTTACTCTGGGAGATTAAACCCGCCTGGTGCGTGTTTATCGGACTAACCATAAGTATGGGTATCGAGTGCGCTCAATACCCTATCGGACGTTGGACGGACGTTGACGACATTATGCTAAATACGTTGGGAACGCTTATCGGCGTTCTGCTATGTCTTGGATTAAAGGCTTTGGCTCCGAAATTCACCGGAGGCTTCAAAATAAAGTGAGGGCAAAAACTAAATGCGTGTTTTATATATCGTAATACCCTGCTATAACGAACAGGAAGTTTTACCTGAAACCGCTAAGCGCGTCGGCGAACTTTTAACTACGCTGACCGAAGCCGGAGCGGTTTCGGAGCGCAGCCGCGTTATGTTCGTTGACGACGGTTCAAAAGATAAAACCTGGGAACTTATCCGTGGCTTGCATTCGGAAAACAAAATCTTCTCCGGGTTAAAACTCAGCCGCAACCGCGGACATCAGAACGCGTTACTCGCGGGATTACTTGACGGCGCGAAACTCGCCGACGTAACAATCTCGATGGACGCGGATTTACAAGACGACGTTAACGCGGTTACGGAGATGCTTGAAAAGCACGCTCAGGGCTGCGAGGTCGTGTACGGAGTTCGCTCCGCGCGTAAGACCGATACTGCGTTCAAAAAGTTTACCGCAGAATCTTTCTATAAGTTCATTCGGGCGTTGGGCGGCGAGGTCGTGTTCAACCACGCGGATTACCGATTGCTCGGCAGACGCGCTCTTGACGCGCTTGCGGATTACCCGGAGCGTAATATGTTCCTGCGCGGAGTAATCCCAATGCTCGGTTACAAGTCCGACGTAGTATACTACGAACGCGGTGAGCGTTTCGCCGGAGAAAGCAAGTACCCGTTTAAGAAAATGCTTGCGTTCGCGCTTGACGGTATAACCTCACTGTCCGTAAAGCCGCTCGGTTTAGTCGGCTCATTGGGAACGCTGCTGTTTGTATTGGGGCTTGCGGCAATGATTACGTTTCTCGCGCTCGGTAAACCTACCGCGGCGATTATTACTACGATATGGTCAGCCGCGGGGCTGATACTCGCCGGACTAGGCGTTGCGGGTGAGTACATCGGTAAAATCTACACCGAAACCAAACAACGTCCCCGATACTTCGTTGAGGAAACTCTGGATAATTAACAATTAATCACAACGTGCAGATTACCATATTTGGTAATCTGCACGTTGTGGTTTCGATATATCTGACAACGCTAGACGTTATCGGTTATTTGCTTCTTCATTGCGCGTTTATTGGCGTACATTGCTCTGTCCGCTTCGTATACCAAATCGTCAATGTCCGAGTCCGCAAGCGAACCTACGACAACTCCCACGGCAAAACTGATATGCTCAATAGAGTTAGCGTTCTGCGAATTGTATGTCGCAACCCGAAAATTAACGCGCTTGAGGTACTCGTCAGCCTTAGTCGTGTCCGCGTTTTCAAAAACCGCGAGGAACTCGTCGCCGCCGTATCTGCCCAAAAATCCGTAGTCCTTAGCTTCCTCTCCTATGATTTTAGCGAACTGCGTAATCATTTTATCGCCGGCTTGATGTCCAAGAGTATCGTTCGCCGTTTTGAGGTTGTTCATATCGAACATCAACAACGCGAAATTCGCTATTGAGCCGGAGTTTTTCAGCCGCTCCATTACCCGTTCGCAGCTTGCGCGGTTTTCAAGGCGGGTAAGCTGGTCTATGTACGCGATTTTTCCAAGAGCGTCGGCTCGCCGCTTAACCGCAATACCGCGAATTATGAACGCTCCCGCGCCTAATATAAACAGTACAACGATACCGTTTACCATTAACAGAGTAGTTGTAGTGCGGCTAACCTGTCTTTCCGAAAAATCCTCAGCCGCAAATACCGTGTCGTTAGCGAGTTTGAAATACTCCTCGCTCATTATATATAGCGTCAACGGGTCATCGCCGCTTCGCACATTGTCAATTTCATTCTTTAACGCCGCCCATTTAACTAAAAGCGACTTAATCATTTCGCTGTGAGTCGGGTCGCCAAGCGCGATAATACTTGCGGTTTCTTCCGTAGTTCCCTCACCGGAATCAAGCGCGTGAAGTATTGCGTCAAGCCTGATTCTAAGCGCGTCGCGAGCCTCAATATCTACTCCGTCCGCGTACGCGCTTTGCAGTTCCATTTTCATCAGCTTTTGAGTAGCCCCGCGTACAATTCCGTCGTAGTTTACTACTCTAGCGTTACCCTGTAACTGCCGGATTGATACGAACGAAAGAATACTGACCGTAAGAAAAAGTAAAATACCGACCGCGATTACTAAAATTGCCCGTCTATCTCCAATTTTTTTCAAGTTGAATCTCACCTCTGCCTATTGTAATATTACAAACTCTAATATAAATGCTACGACTATATCATTGTTATTATATACTTAATAATTGACATTGTCAAGGACAATTTTCTTATTAGGCACAATATTGGCATATTAGTAAATTTATAGCAGATTACCGCTTGCCGATAATCTGCATTTCCCAATATCATATATTTCTCGTCAATAATCGCTTTCCAATATAGCGATTACCTCGTTTTTTAGTTCGGTACGCGTTTTATCTCTGATTTGTACTCCGGCGGCTTGCGAGTTCCCTCCGCCGCCGAGCTTTTCCATAATTAGCTGTACGTTAATCTTGCTCGATGAACGCGCGGAAATACAGCTCATCTCACCAAGCGTAAAAATCACGAACGAGGCTTTAACCCCTACGATTTTCAGCATATTATCCGCGGCTTGAGCCGCGATTACCATATCGCCGGGGTCAGTCATCTCCGAAACGGCGAATCCATCGCCGTACATCTTTACGTTACTGACGACTTTCGCCTTTTGAGCGGTTTCGCTCATATCAAGCCGGAACAATCTGTCGGCTTCCATCGTATCCGCGCCCGCGCGCCGGATAAACGCCGCGGTTTCAAACGTGCGGGTTCCCGTTTTAAGCGTGAAGTTTTTGGTGTCGAGCATAATCCCCGCCATTATTGCCTCGGCTTCAACTTTATTGAGTTCGCTCGGTTCCGCGATGAATTGAAAAAGGTCGGTTACAAGTTCCGACGTGCTTGACGCGTAAGGCTCGTGAAACGTAAACGCGACGTCCAGAATATAATCCGCCGCGCGGCGGTGGTGGTCGATTACCGCCGTACGCGTTACGGATTGCAGCAGAGATTCGCTCTCTACCTGTTCAGGGCGATTCGTATCCACGATAATTAGTAGCGTACGGTTGCCGGACTTTAGCATTGCGTCCTGGTCGGTAATGAAAACACCGTCGTATTCCGGTAACGCCATTAGCCGACGTACCAACGGCATTGCAAGGTTAGTCTCGAAATTGATTACGATTGACGCCTTGCGGTTTAGCTTGCGGGCGATAGCGACAAGTCCGGACGCGGCTCCCAATACGTCAAAATCGGCGAACTTGTGACCCATTATCATCACGTCCGAGGCGTCCAGTATAAGTTTGCTAAGCACATTTGCCATAACGCGGGACTTAACTTTAGTGTTGCGCTCCACCGCCTGATTTTTGCCGCCGTAAAACGTAAAATTCATTTTGTCCTTGATAACGGCTTGGTCGCCGCCGCGCGATAAAGCCATATCAATAGCAAGCGAAGCGAATTTGAAGCACTCCAAAGGATTGGACGCGCCACGCCCGACGCCTATACTTGCCGTCGCGTAAAGTCCGTCCGCGGTTTTTATCTCCTTAATGGATTCCAAAAGCGAAAAATTGCCCTCAACCAGCGTTGACACCCAGCGTTCCTCAAATATACATACGCGCTTATCGCGGTCCATACGCGTCAGGAATCCGTCGGTAATTTTTGTCCACCCATTAATTTGGTCGTCAATCCCCGCCAGCAACGATGCCTTTTCAATATCCGTAAGTCCTTTGATTAGGTCGTCATAGTTATCGAGCAGAATAATTACTATAGTGAACCGCGAATAAATATATTCTTCACGCAGTTCGGCAAGTTCCGTGACGTTTTCCCAATAAATTACGCCCCAACCTCCGGCATAATAATTATCGGTACGCACTACGGAGCCGAAAATCCTATACAGCGAGTTACCGACCTTAACAGGTTCGGTCGCTTCGCTCTTTCCGTCAATCAGCCACGTATAATCGAACTTAGGCAAAAGGTCGGTTATGGTTATCTCAAAAAAATGCTCTTGCTCACCGACGATTTCATAAAACAAATCGTTAGCCCACAGGAGCGTGCCGTCGCTAAGCGAAAACGCAAGCGTCGGAATCGGAATCACGGATAACGCTCCGCGTCCCGACGACTCGGCGGCGTAAAGCACGTTCTCAATACGTTTTAACGCCACCGTTCCCGTACTTTTTTTATAAATCGCGGTATAAACCGCAAGCAGAATAAGCGCGACGACAAATCCGCCCGCCATTATATACTGAGCCATAATAAGCGCAACAATCGCGAATATTACCAGCGCCGCGAAGTACATTCTTCCCGACGGTCTAAAAAACCGCTGTATCTTACCTTTCATAAACCCGGCCGAATAAGCTCGTCTGCCGCTTATTCCTCCTCCTCCATCCGCTCAAGTAACTCGCGATACCATACAAGCGCGTCAATAAACGCCTGAGCAACCAAATCGGCGTTTACCTTGTTGCGGTACAGATTTACCGCCACGCCGTACCAGTCGCATCTGCCGAACGCTATAATGAGTTCCATAACCTCGTAAATGATGCCGCGTTTATTGACAAGCGCGTTGTGAATACGGGCGTCAACCGCGACGTCCGCGATTGCCTCTGCCATCGGCTTTTGCAGAATAACGTCCAGCAACGACAGCAATCCCGATATGAACAGACCAGATTTCAACATTCCCAATTCGTACGCGTCCGCAAGGTTCTCCGCAAATTTGCCGCGTAAAAGCGACAATCGAGTAATCTCACTCGGGCGGTCCTCGCCCAATTGAGAAGTAATCGCAACCGTTGCCCAGCGTTTTACCTCGTTCTGACCCATAATCGCGACTGCCTGACGGATTGATTCGACTCGCTTCGTGCCTCTGAACCCGCCCGCGCTGTTGATAAAGCGCAGCAGTGAAACCGAAAGCGCCGCGTCGCGCTCGATAATCTCCGCGACGTCGATTAATTCAAAGTCCTCCTGGTTAATCTGACCCAACAGATGCAAAGCGTTCATCTTAATCGGGGAGATTTCACCGCTGCCCTTAGTAACCGGAGCGCTGTAGAAATCACCGGAAAACATCGCGCCGTGCAATTTGCTGACCGAATCGAACGCTTCCATTGACGGTACGTTATTAATCACAAATTTGATTTTGAAAATATGCGGACGCATAGCGGTGAAGTCGCGCTTAAAGTTTTGCGACAAGTAATCCAAAATAAGATAGTCGAACAACTCAAAAAACAAGTCGGGTGAAATGCTTCCCAATAAACCCTCGGCGGCGAGTTCGTAACCCTGCTCTTTCAAATCCTCGCATTTTTGGTATACCGCGCCGTTAAACGGAATGTCTTTTCCGACCACAACAATCAATTTACTCGGGAAAATCCCCAAACTTGCCGGAAGTCCCGATAAAAGCTGAAACTCGTTGACCGGAACAAACATCGGATAACTTCCCGCGAACGGCTCCGTTCCCATCTGTCCCACAATATCAAGAGTAGGAGATTGCAAAGCGTCGCCGGAGTTCTTTACATCGGCGTCGAACAAACTATCCGAATTCTTCCCGTGTAAGTAATATGCCTGAACCTCAATCTGTGAATCAAACAGCGGCTCGGCAACCGCGAAAACTTTTGCCATATTATTCACCTTCCCCGTTTTCCGCATAACACATTATATATTTTTTCTATACTTCATTATCGTGGTTACTCGTTCCATAACGGCAGTCGTTTCAACTGCTCGTCCTTGATTTTCGCCTGAACATACGGAGCGTGGTCAAGCAAGAAATCGGATTTCGACTCCGTAAGCCCTCCGGATTGCATATACTCTATTATCGCCGCGCTCAAACGCTCTATGTGTTCCGCTCCGGAAAAATAGTCGCTGCCTGACTCCGCGATAGCGCCAAGCTCGTCAGCGGTAAATTTACCAAGCGCGGGAAGTTCCCTAAGCGCCCTCGGTATCCATTTGTAAAACGGAGTATATCTGCGGTTAAGCAGAAACACAAGCGACGCAGCTACCTGCGCGAATTCCCCGGCCGCCAAAAACGCGGCGGTATATTCGCCCCGCTTCACGCTTCGCGGATAGTTGTACTGACCCGCCTGAGCCGCTTTCATACAATGCGCCGCTATCTTTTTCAGCCGCAAATCCTCCGGATAAAACTCCAAAAGTCCGGAACGGAACGCGGTAAACTCACCCGCAGGGTCGGTAAATACTTCTCCGTTTGTGACAATCGAAAGATTAACTTCCGGAATGACGCGCCACTCGTTAAGAGTTTGCGGAAGTTCCGTACGTCCGATATACCGCGCATAGAACCTCGAAACCGGAAATACGCCCTCGCGCCCGTCGCCGAACTGACTAAGGTTAACGCCGTTATATCCCAGGAAATTTCTCGGAAGTTCAATGTACGCGCTTTGAAGCTCCGCGCCAAACTCCGCATAATCAGAATCGTTAAGCCAAATTTGAACTCTTGGTCCAAAATCGTGGTCCTGCGAGGTTTCGTCGTCAAATCCGTAGCACTCGGAACCGTCGCCGACAAGTCCCGCCGCCGCTCTCAAGGTAAACCTATCCCCGAAACGCTCCGTAAGCGCGGGAGATACGACCTCCGCCCAATAGCGGCGCGAAAGCTCAAGTCCCTTCATTTGCCGTACCGCGAACATACTCAAGATTCGCCATCGCCATATTGTGGTAGCTTGACCCCTCGCCGAAGCGTTTTCTGGTGATACGCTCAACCTCACTAAGGGTTTCCACCGCGCCCGCGCGGTCGCCGCTGCTGTATTGGTACATACCGTAAGTATTAAGCGCGGTTGCGTATAGCGGGTGTTCCGTACCCACGTTGTCGCGGTAAATCGTCAGCACTCGCTGTAAAATCTCAAACGAGCCGGCGTTATCTCCCGTAAGCTGACACAGCGCGGCGAGATTATTCAGTGTTGAGCCAAGCGCAATCTGATTATCGCCCGCGCGTTCCAAAACGTCGCGGCAATGCTCAAATAAGACTTTCGCCTTTTGGTATTCGCCCATATCCTGATACAACAACCCCAGGTTATTCATCGCGCCTGTCATAAGGAAGTGTTCCTCGCCAAGCGTAGCCTTATAGACGGCTATCGCTTCGACGAACAACCGCTCCGCGTCCTTGTGACGCTTCATAAGCCGGTAAAGTCCGGCTGTGTTCATAATCGAGGTAGCGTAATTCGGGTCTTGCTTACCGGAAATCTCCGCAAGCAGGTCGTTCCCTTCCAAAAACAACCGTTCCGCGTTGGAGTAAGAACCGATGTCACGGTAGACGCCGCCTAAATCATTAAGCGCGGCGGCGTACTCCATACCGCGGTCTCCGTATTTTTCCCGCGTAAGTTTAAGGTACTCGGTAATCAGCGGCAGAAGTTTAGTGTAATCGCCCGCTTTGTCCCAAACCTCGATTTTATCGTGAAGCTCCTCAAGCCTTTTATCAATATTTTTCATATTTACAATTATATCATATTTTTCTGAATTATTCAAGAAGAAAATTCAATTAGTGTTTTTAAATGATAAATCAGCCCCGTTTGTTAATCGTCAAATAGGCGATAATATATCTGACCGGGTCAATTTACAATTATTGTTTACTTGTATTCGTTGCATAACAGCCACAGCGGAGGTTCATCTTCGTCGATTGTCGGGAATCGGGCTTGCTCCACGTAAAAGCGGTTGTCGGTGTTATCGTCGTTAACGCTTGAAACCTCGCCGATTAGCGTCACGCCGCTTCCTTGCTCCGCCCAAAACGCGTGGTAAAGTCCCGGTACAAGCGTTACGCTTTGTCCCGGAACAAGTGTCAGAATATCGCCGGCTCTTAGCGTCAGCAATACTCCGTCTGAGCTTACCGTAAAATCGTCCTCGGACAGTTTACCGCTCTTTGTCGATTGCCAAAGCTGCATACACAGATTCCCGCCGCCGCGGTTGATTATATCCTCTGTTTTTTGGAAATGGAAATGACACGGACAAACCTGACCTTCTCGCGAGATTAGCAGCTTCTCCGCGTATTTTTTAGGATAGCGCGGGTCGGAGTTAGAGCCGTTTCGGATTGTGAATAACGTCAACCCGACCTCGTTGAATTTGCCCTGACCGTAATCGGTAATATCCCAACCGAGCATATTCTCACGGATTTCGTCGTATTCCACTCCGCGTTCCGCCCATTCCGACGGATTAGAATGCGCCCACGGAGGAAGCTTAAAATTTTGTCGAGAGATAAACTCGTCGGCTTCGCGTAAGATTTGGTTAACTTCTGAACGCTTCATATTATTGTTACCCCTTTTTGTTTTTTAATATAGATAAAATATTGCGTACGCGCAACGCGTGAATCCTACGGATTATTCGGAACGGCTATTGGTGGTTTAGTTCGGCGTAGTCAAGCATTTTCCTCGATAGGAAAAACGCAATCAGCGACACCGGAATGTTGCACAGCGCGATGAACAGCAGAACCGTCTGCCCAATCGGAAGCAGAGGGAATAGTGTCAGCGTTCCAAGCCCTAAGATTATTGCGGAAACGATTGCCGGAACCAGCATCG
>JAISKY010000285.1 GCA_031260745.1 Oscillospiraceae bacterium | reverse complement strand
CTCAACGAAAAAGGTCTGCTGAAAACTCTGGAGGACGAATACGGCGGCAAAACTACGCTGATTGTTTCCCACAGAGCCTCGACGCTGACCGGCTGTAATCGCATTCTGCGTATGACAGGCGGTATGGTATATGAACAGAAGACGCGTGGATTCGTTGCGATATTCGTGAATATTCAACAAAGCGCGCGTATGCAAGCAAGTGTTTTTTGCCGTATATTCCGAACTTAGGTAATCGCTCTATTTACCTATTGACAATGCGGCGCTATACTAGTATACTCTGGTTAGCATAAGCTAACTAAGGCGGTACGGATAACCTGACTGACGTACTGCTATTTATAAGCGCAAGTTAGCTACATCTAACTATATCGCCCTAAACGGGAAAAAAGTGAGGATTAATTATGAAACGCAAAACACGCATACTCGCTCTGTTGAGCGCCACGATTTTCGTTCTGGCGGCGGCTTGCTCCGTTAATACAACGGAACCTCCGGCGGCGACCGGCGGCGCATCGACTCCGGTCACGGAAAGTCCCGCAAGCGCGGCAAATAACGGACAGTTTCCGCTAACAGTAAGCCACGCGTTCGGTGAGATTGTAATCGAGAGCAAGCCGGAGCGCGTAGTTACAATCTCGTGGGGAAATCAGGACGTGCCGCTCGCGCTAGACGTTGCTCCGGTCGGTATGTCGGAGTCCAACTACGGCGTACTGGACGGAAGCCGTTTACTGCCGTGGACTAACGAGCGTCTGGCGGAACTCGGAGTTTCCAATCCGACTATTTTCAGCGATACTGACGGACTGGATTTCGAGGCTATTAACGCGGCTAAACCTGATGTTATTCTCGCGGCGTACTCCGGCATAACGCAGGAGGAATACGACACATTAAGCGAAATCGCGCCTACTATTGCGTATCCGGTACGACCGTGGCAAACGCTCTGGCGCGACCAGATACTAAAAGACGCCGAAGGAATGGGAATGGAAGCTGAGGGAGCAGAACTAATATCCGAACTTGAAGCCAAGATTACGGAAACGCTGGAAAAATATCCGCGAATTAAGGGCAAGACAGCGGCTTTTATCTACTTCTCGCCAACTGATTTAAGCACATTTTCAATCTACTCGCCGTCTGACCCGCGCTGCGCGTATCTGTTAGACCTTGGGTTAATTATCCCGGACAGCATACTGACGCTCGCAAAAGACAGCGATTCGTTCTATCTGACAATAAGCGCGGAAAACGCTGACTTGGTTTCGGACTTGGATATTATACTTACGTGGGGAAGCGTCGGCGAGGAGGGCTTGGTTGAGGCTTTGCAAGCCGATTCGCTGCTTGGCTCGATACCCGCCGTTAAACGCGGCTCAATCGTAATGCTTGACGAAAGTCCGCTTGCGGCGGCTCAAACTCCGAGCGCGCTGTCAATCCCATGGGCGATTGACGAATACCTGTCCGCAATCGCCGCCGCCGCTGAAAAAGCGGAATGAGCAATACGCCGATAACAACGTCTAAACGCGGGAAATTAAAACGGCAGTCACTCGCGGTTGTATTTTGCGTAATCGCGCTTTTGCTCGGGGTTTCGGCGTCGCTTGCGTTAGGTTCGCGTCAGATTTCGCTTGACGACGTAATCGGCGGACTTATACACGACGTACCCGAAAATCTAGGCGAAACCATCGCGCAAAAACGTATACCCAGAACGGTTTTCGGAATATTAGCGGGAGCCGCGCTTGGAATGTCCGGCGCGTTAATGCAGGCGATAACCAGAAATCCGCTTGCCGACCCCGGTATTCTCGGCGTAAACACGGGCGCGGCGTTATTCGTGGTCGTAGGAATCGCATTTCTGGGGATTAGCGCTCCGGCGCAGTACATATTATTGGCGTTACTGGGTTCGTCGGTAAGCGCGGTATTCGTCTACGCGATTGGGTCAATCGGCGGCAAGGGCGCAACTCCCGTAAAACTTGCCCTTGCCGGTTCCGCGACCGGCGCGGCGTTATCGTCGCTCGTAAGCGCGGTGATGCTCCCGCGAGCCGCGGTTATGGACGCGTTCCGGTTTTGGCAGGTCGGAGGAATAGGCGGCGCGACTTGGGAAAGTATGCGCGCTATTATACCGTTTCTGGTGGTGGGAGTAATCGTAGGTATATTCTCGTCGCCGTCGCTGAACGCGCTTGCGCTGGGCGACGACGTAGCGACCGGACTGGGCGTTCGTACGGGCAGAGCGCGAATCCTAGGCGCGGCGGCGGGCGTTATGCTGTGCGGAGCTACGACCGCGCTTGCGGGACCAATCGCGTTTGTCGGGCTGATGGTTCCTCACGTTATAAGGCTTGCCGTAGGAGTTGACCAGCGTTGGATTATTCCGCTATCGGCAATCGGCGGAGCGGTCGTTCTGTTGTTTTCCGACGTTATAGGCAGACTGCTCGGCAGTCCCGGTGAACTTGAAGCCGGTATTGTCACGGCGTTTATCGGCGCGCCTACGCTAATCGCCGTAGCGGCAAGGTCAAAGGCGCGAGAGATATGACAAGTATCGAAATAGTCAAGACCGAGCGGCAAAAGCGTCTGCGCCGTAACATAGCGGTAATCTCCGTACTTGCGGTTCTTGTAGTTACGCTGTGCGCGCTTATGCTGTCGCTCGGCGGAGTGATTTATCCTATTGACGTAATCATAAGAGTTCTGTCTAACGAGCAAATTGAGGGCGCAACGTTCGCGATAGGTTCGCTTAGACTGCCGAGAATGTTAGCCGGAGTTCTTGTCGGAGCGGCATTCGGAATATCCGGAGCGGTATTTCAGTCAATGCTTAGGAACCCGCTTGCAAGCCCCGACATTATCGGAGTATCGTCGGGCGCGAGCGCCGCCGCTGTCGCGTGTATACTCGTATTCAACCTCAGCGGAGCGGCGATTTCGGCGGTTGCCGTAGTCGCGGGAGTAGCGACCGCCGCGCTAATCTACGCGTTGTCACGCGGCGGCTCATTTTCCGGTGGAAGGCTGATATTGGTGGGAATAGGCGTCGGCGCGATGCTGAACTCGGTTATTTCGTACCTGTTGTTAAGAGCTTCGCAGTACGACGTTCCCGGCGCGATGAGATGGTTAAGCGGCAGTCTGAACGGCATACGGAAAGAGGAACTCGCGCCGCTCGTCATAGCGATGGTGGTTTTATGCCCGACATTGCTATGCTTAGAAAGTCGTCTAAAAATCATAGAACTCGGCGACCATAAAGCCGCCGCGCTCGGAGTACGCTCGGACAGAACTCGGTTATTGCTCGTATTGTGCGCCGTCGGACTGGTTGCGTTCGCAACGGCGGTAACGGGACCTGTAGCGTTCGTAGCGTTTCTGTCCGGTCCGATTGCCAAGCGTATGACCGGAGACGGTTCGCCGTCATTGTTAGCGTCCGCGCTTACCGGAGCCGCGCTTACGCTCGGCGCGGACCTGTTGGGGCAGTTTGCGTTTAACACAAAGTTTCCGGTCGGAGTAATCACGGGAATAATAGGCGCTCCGTATCTGTTATTCCTGCTTGTAAAAATCAATCGTTCAGGAGGTTCCGTATGACTAACGCGCATACATTGTCCGCAGTTAATCTCGTTGCCGGTTATGGCGAACATAAAATCGTACGCGATATGAATTTAACCATACCGTGTAACAAAATCAGCGTCATAATCGGCGCGAACGCCTGCGGTAAATCTACGCTGCTGAAAACGCTCGCGCGGCTTATACGTCCGCTATCGGGCGAGGTAACGCTTGACGGCGCGGCGGTGGATAAGATACCGCCTAAGCGTCTGGCTCGAACGCTTGGAATTTTGCCGCAATCTCCGACCGCGCCGGAGGGTATTACGGTGTCGGATTTAGTTAGTCGCGGACGGTATCCGTATCAGAGTTTTATGCGTGGATTTGGCAAAAGCGACAACGAAGCGGTTGCTGAAGCCTTGGAGATAATGGGGGTCGCGGAACTTGCCGGACACAGCGTAGACGAGCTTTCCGGCGGTCAGCGTCAGCGTGTCTGGATTGCGATGGCGCTTGCTCAGCAGACGGATATTTTGCTGCTTGACGAGCCTACGACTTTCCTTGACGTTACTCACCAGATTGAGATACTGGACTTGCTTACGGATTTGAACATGGAGCGCGGCACTACGATTGTAATGGTTCTGCACGACATTAATCTTTCCGCTCGCTACGCTGACTATATTTTCGCTCTGCGCGACGGTCGGCTGGTTTCTCAGGGCGAGCCGGAGCAGGTCGTCACCGAAGCAACGATTCGTAGCGTGTTCTCTCTTGACTGCGTTGTCGCGGAGGACGCAGTATCAGGTTCGCCCGTCGTACTACCGAAAGGTCGGCACCACGTTCTTACAGATAAAAAATATGCCGTACGCTGAACGAAAGCCGCGCGCTCCGCCTGTTTGTCATACGGGTTTCTGAAAACCTTGAAATATTCGCATAATATAACAATCTGGCGCAACTAGATAGAAGCGCAAAATACTTCGTAGATATAGTGCAAAGAAATCCGTATCATAAAGCGCAAGACACGAAACCCATTGCGTTTGCCGCTTGAACATATTGTCGGTAACGCTATTGCTGATTATCTTGATAAAGCTCGCCCAAATTGTGATTGTGAAAATATATTCGTTACAGCGTCAGCGTCTTATGTCGCGCTTAGCAAAAGCGTGTTGTCGGGAATTGTCAACGTACCGCGGCAGATGCGGGAATCGCGCGAACACAAAGGAATTTGTTTGCGGCGGCAGTCATATAAACCTTGTAAGGTTTACCATCAAGCCGCTTTTTCGCTAATAACCGATAGACCGGCTCATCATCTGGCTGGTTTTATATATACGCGCTGACTGTGCAAACAGTGTGAGCCTGCAAACGCTGATACAGATTTGGTTGAGCAAAAACTCGTTACGTTGCCGAGTTCCGCAGTCTCTTTCGGCGCGACGGATCTATAATTGCGATTGCGACATTAATTTACTTTTTTTCTAATTTTTATTCCATCTATTGACAAACCCGAACAGTTGTGCAAAAATATGGGCAACAAAATTATGTGGACAGGAGGTGAGCGGATTGAATATTAAAATGTTGAACGGTTACGTGCAGCTTGAATGTATCAAAGGGTACGCGTTCACAAATGAGCTTTTATGGGATAACTATGCCCTTTTGTCCCCCAAAACGGCTATTTTAGCTACGTTGAGGGAGAAGCGCGCCCATAAGAGCCGAACGAGAATCCTCTCACCATTTTTCGCTGCCTGACTTTCAGATAATTCGGAATACCCGGGAGAGCCTTTGTCGGCTTGCCCGGGTATTTTTATGTCTGAAAGAAGGTCTTATTATGAAATCAACATTCGCGACAATAAAAATGTCGTGTACCGAAAAACTTTACGTCAGAGTTTTCGCTCCGCTCGGCGGATATTTGCTGAAAGGCATTCGCAGACGATTCTCGGTCAAATTGCTATTCGCACGATAGGCGGTTGGCTGCCGGAACTCGCTCTGTTCAGTGCGCCGATGACATTGATTCTATCGCTGTTCGGTGTGAACATCGTTCCCGTGTCAGGGTGGTTCGTGATTTGCTTGTTGTTATCAATATCGCTTGGGTTTGCGGTGGATTCACTTTTTGCGTGTTTTGTAATCCGTATGCAAAACTCGGCGTGGTTGGTCACGCGAATACGCGGAGCAATCACCGCTCTGCTATCCGGAGCCGTGATTCCGTTTGACTTGTTGCCGTGGAACATCGGC
>JAISKY010000275.1 GCA_031260745.1 Oscillospiraceae bacterium | reverse complement strand
ACCTTTGCGTGTTTCAGGAAACTGCTGTCAGACGTACCCTCCATAATCTTCTCGACGATTTTGACGCCGAACGTAGTATGCTTCTTAATCTCCTCAAATTCATCGCTCGTTAGTTTGCCCGGTTTCAGCAGAATGCTGTCTCTTATCGCAATTTTGCCAACGTCGTGCAACTGCGACGACTGTAACAGCAACTCCATATCCCAATTGTCAATCTGGTCGCGGTAGATACCCATACTCCTCAATTTAGATACCAGTAGCTCTAAAAATCTCTGCGTACGTCCTATGTGTCCTCCGGTAACGTCGTCGCGGTTCTCAACCAAATCGGATACTGTTTTGAGTATAGCCCGTTGTAGTTCAAGAACCTCCGCGGTTTTTTCCTCGACCATCGCGAGCATATTTTCGTTATAGTTTTTCAGCTCGATACGCTGAGCGTCTAAGGTTTTATTCTGAGATTCCAGCAATTGTTTTTGAGCCTCCACCGTGAGGTGCATTTTAACCCGCATACTTAGCAAAGGCGGTACGAACGGTTTTGAAATGTAGTCAATCGCGCCGAGACTAAGCCCTTCAATCTCGCTGTCGGAGTCGCTTAGCGCGGTCAGGAAAATAACCGGAATATCCTGAGTATCGGGTCTGGATTTCAGGATTTTAATCGCTTCATAACCGTTCATATCAGGCATATCAATGTCAAGCAGGATTATAGACGGTTTATTGCGCTCCAAAAGGTCGAACATCTTGTTTGCGGACGGAACGGTAAATACGTCATAAGTATCAGACATCGCGTTTTTCGCGATTTTCAAGTTGGTGATATTATCATCGACAATCATTATCATTTCACGTTTTTCGTCCATTTTACTGAACCTCCTCTAATAAGCGGTTGATTAGTTCACCGGCTTCTTTGAACTCTGATACCAAGATGTGGTAAGAAACTTCGGATAAAGTATTCGCGATTTCCTGTTCAAAAGGCATATCCAAAAGTTGGTTGATAATTGTGTCCGCCGTTCTTATGTCTTCCGTTTCAAGCGCGGTTTTCAGCAGAAGCAAAGAATCTTTGTCCAAAGCGGAGATTTCTTCGGGTATTACCGTCTCTTGCGGCAATACCGCGCGAATACGGTTCACTATAGTAATAAGGCTTTCGCGGAAATTGTCAAGGTTCTCTCGTATTGCCGAAATGTCGCCGCGTTTACCCGCGACTTCCATAGCCGCGGCTTCTGCG
Source organism: Oscillospiraceae bacterium (assembly GCA_031260745.1). Lineage (GTDB taxonomy): Bacteria > Bacillota > Clostridia > Oscillospirales > Oscillospiraceae > JAISJH01. The sequence continues at coordinate 2,965 of JAISKY010000275.1, read as the reverse complement.
GACAATGACGAAGCTCCGATATTCGCCGACGCGCTTTTCAGAGCGTGAACATTCGTTGTGAACAGCAACAAACCGTCCGCGTCAGGCGGCTCGCGCAAAAATTCAAGCCGTTCTTCCACATCGCGGCAATACACCGTAAGAACTTTGCGGTATAAGGTTTCACTGCCGCCAGTAGTTTTTATTCCGAACTTGATATTAACGCCCTTAATGTTAAGACCGGATATACTTTGCTTAGGAGCTTGATTTTCGGCAGACACGACTACGCGTTTGCGCTTAGCCGCCGGAATCCATCGCTCCATAATTTCGTTCAGCTTGCTGACCTCAATCGGCTTTGATAAGAAATCGTCGAAGCCGTTTTCCAAAAACATATCGCGCATACCCGCTACCGCGTTTGCGGTTAGCGCGATAATTGGAATCGTCTTGGAGACGTCGTCTATCGCACGTATCGCGACGGCGGCTTCTATGCCGTCCATTTCAGGCATCATGTGGTCCATAAAAATGAAGTCGTAGCGCTTCTCTCCAGCTAATTTAATCGCTTCGCGGCCGCTTAGGCAAGTATCAATACGCAATTTGTAAGGCGAAAGCAGACCCTCCATAACTTTTAGGTTGGTCGCAATGTCGTCAACAATCAAAATCCGAGCGGTGGGCGCAGTAAAACTGACGTCCGCCAGTTTTTTCTCGTAGTAGACATTAGAATCAGTGACGCCGTTAAGCAAATTCGCGATTGCGATTGAATGAATCGGCATTGAGATAACGTGAGCTTCAGGATAGTCCGTAACTTCGCCAAATTCAGCCGATAAAATCAGCGTGCAGTCAAGCATTCCCAATACTTGCTTTTTCGTTAGAGCGTCAACTCGGTTAAATACGGCTAAAGCGATAAACGCGCAGTCGTACTGACCGTTTCTTGAGGCGGCATCAAAATCCTGCTTGCTTGTGGCAAGCACACAGCGTACGCCTAAGCTTTGTACGGCTTTGGCTATGGACCTTGCGTATATGTCGCGTTCCTCGTAGATAAGTATGCTTTTAGACGCGGCGTTTTCTACTTTTGCGACCGGTGAGTCGTCCTTTATTTGCTGCGGAAACGAAGCCGTGAATACGCTACCCTCGCCGTATACGCTGGACGCGCTAATATCGCCGCCCATCGCCCGGCAAAGACTTCTCGTTATGGCAAGTCCCAGTCCCGTACCCTCGATATTACGGTTCGCGAAAGTATCAAATTGAGTAAAATCTCCGAATAATTTGTCTATGTTTTCGCTTTTAATCCCGATTCCGGTATCAGAAACCTGAAACGACATCTCAATCCCGCCGGAGTCATCTCGTTTCCCGCTTACAGTCAGCAAAATATAGCCCTGATTGGTATACTTGACCGCGTTGTTCAGAATATTTAGCAGTATTTGCCGTATGCGGACGCTATCGCCGATAAGAATGCTCGGTAACGAGCAATCAATATCGGCGGCAAAACGTACGGACTTTTCAGCGAGGCGTACGCGGATTAAGGTGATAACGTCGTTTAGCAGCGACGCAAGCTGATACTCCGAGGAGATAACCTCCAGTTTGCCGGATTCGATTTTGGAGAAGTCCAGAATGTCATTTATAATGGCAAGTAAATTCGCGCTTGCCTGCTTTACGCCTGCCGCGTATTCGCTAACGGCGGGCGATAAATCCTCGCGTAATATCAGTTCGCTCATACCGCTGATTGCGTTCATAGGCGTACGTATCTCGTGGCTCATACGCGCCAGGAACGTACTTTTTGCAAAGGACGCGGCTTCAGCTTTTTGATTCGCTTCTATCAACTGACGGTTTTGTTCTATCAATGCGTTGTCCGAACGCACAACGAAAACATTTCCGATAACAAATATAGCCAACATAAGAAGAAGCATACCGAAAAATACCGCGTTCATAGCTCCGTTAATCGCCAATAAACCCGGACTGGGATAGCTGACCACTAAATGCCAGTTCAAGTCCGGAATGTAACTCACCATATATATATGGTCGCCAAAGACAAACGAACTGTTGCCCGAATCGGTACGGGAGTTAGCGGCTTGGGTTATTTTTACTCCGGCATCGCCAAGCCAATCCGTGACAAGGACTTTATCATACACCAGATTATAGTCCATAGCCGAGGTGATTTCGTTGAAAGAGTTAAACATATACGGCGTTATGTTGGCGTCAAACTCCCTATAGGACGAAACGACAAAATCCGAAAACTCGGTAATGTCAATTCCCGTACCCAACATACCGATAGCTTTCTTTTCGGAACCTCCGACGTTGATAAATACCGGCATATTAACCCACAAGTTGGTTTTTTCTATGTCGGGATTGTAGTTGATATTGAAGTTATATGTTTCCGTTTCATAAAGCGTCATATTGTACCAGTAAGTATCGGGGTCGTCCGGGTCGAGTACATAGGAACCGCTGTCCGAGGAATAAAAGATTTTGTCGAGGTCATTAACCCAAAACACGTTGCCGTTTTTGAAATGCGCCCGGTAACTGTTAAATTCCGAGCGAGCCATCAACGCAAGCGTTTCGTTTTCGGGGTTGAGAAAATACTGCCGGATAGTGGTTGAGTCAGCCATTTTACGCACAAGAGTAAGCTCGCTGTTTACGGTCGATGATAAACGCAGTTTCAAAGTTTCGGAGGCAAACGCGAGTTGCTTGTCAATAAACGACCTGTTTAGCTGACGCGCCGAAATAGTGTAGGACAACAGCGAAACGGCGCAAATAGCTAAAAACAAAACGCACGAAAAAGGCAGGAATTTTTGCTTGACGGAAAATTGTCTGATATTGGAAACCTGAGTTGAAGGCTTATTATCCATTTAGTCCCCTTGTGATGATATAATATAGCCGTGTCGGCTAAGACAAGTGAGGAGCAAACCGATGTCCGCAGCGAAAGGCAAATCAAGTCACGTTTCTAAAGCGCCTTTGCTATAAACGGTTCACAGTTAATTAAGGTATATTATACACC
>JAISKY010000255.1 GCA_031260745.1 Oscillospiraceae bacterium | reverse complement strand
GTGACCTCGCGGCGTTTCGGGCTAAGTTTAACCCCGCACAGTTCAATTGTATCGTCCTCGCGCGTAACCGTCGAGTGTTTCCTAAGCGCGGCGCGGATTCTCGCAAGCAGTTCCTCAATCGCGAACGGCTTAGTAACGTAGTCGTCCGCGCCCAGGTCAAGTCCGGAAACCTTGTCAATAACCTCGTCGCGAGCGGTAAGTATAATCACCGGAATATCCGCGGACGCGCCGCCTTTTCTCAGGCGGCGCAGAACCTCCATACCGTTAAGTTCCGGGAGCATAACGTCAAGCAGAATAAGGCTGAAACGCTCCGCGACAGCGCGTTCCAGCCCCTCGCGGCCGTTGAAAACCTTAACAGTTTCACAGCCCTCGTGCTGAAGCTCAAGCTCGATGAAACGAGCCAGATTCTGCTCGTCCTCGACGATAAGGATTTTTGTGTTGTCCATTGTAACGCTCCTGTGCGGGCAGGGGCGAATTATTCGCCCCTCACCGGATTATTCGTCTGCGGTTTCGTTATTCTCCGATTGCTCCGATTGCGGTTCGGCGTTAGCCGACGCCTGATGTTCCTTATAGGAGTTGCGTACGGAATCCGCGGCGGCATCAGCGGCGTTGGCGAAGCCGTCCATCACGTTATTCACCGAATCTTTCCCGAACTCCGCGCCTCTGAAATGGTAGCGTACCTTGAAGAACAGGCTTATCACCATAAGCGGCAGTACCGACCAGAACATAAAGATTAACAGCAGTACAAACACGCTTACGGGGATTGAGAAAACCACCTTACCGAGCCGGCTAATCTCGATTAGGTTGCGGTTGCCCATATCAATAACTTTGAGTATGAACCGACCGACTTCGCTCATAAATTCCTTGAATTTACGCCAGCCCTCACCGTCGCTGTGATGGTGGTAGTGGCGGTGTTCACGGTCGCGTTTGCCGCGCTCCTGTTCAGGACAAGTCGCGATACTTGACGGTTCGCTGGAGTAATACCCGCCGCCGCTGGGTGCGGAGGTTTTACCCTGACGCTCCAGCATTATCAGCGCGTCAAGCAAATCGCCGTTGCACGCGTTAAGCGCGTCACGAGCTTCCTCGAAACTTATGTTGGCTCTGGCACGTAGTTTTTCAACTAATTCTAATGTATCCACTTATTAGTCCTCCTTGTGTGTTTTATGGGTACAGTGTAACACGGAAAACTTAAATCTCAACGACGCTTATATTAAAATTAGATTAAAATTGTTATATATTTACTAATATTAAAGTCCTTGTTTCGCACAAATCTATTGTACAACGAATCCTGAATTTATGCAAGCAAAATTATTCATTTTGCTTTTTTGTATTATTATGCTGTTCGCGGGAAAAACTATCGCTTACAGATAAAGAAAGGGACAAGAGGACAAGAAACAAAACAGTATGAAAGCCATAATATTGGCCGGCGGAGAAGGCTCGCGCCTGCAACCCGTCAGCATCGGAATCCCTAAACCTATGACCCGCATACTTGACAAGCCGATTGTCGAACACACGCTTAACCTGTTGAAACGCTGCGGTATAACCGAAATCTGTATGACGCTGCGGTATTTGCCGAAAGTCATTACGGACTATTTCGGCGAGGGCGAACAATGGGGCGTTAACCTTGACTACCGCGTCGAGGATGAACCGCTTGGCACCGCCGGAGGCGTTAAAGCGTGCGCGGATTTCCTTGACGGCTCCGATTTTCTGGTCGTCAGCGGCGACGCGTTTTTGAACGCGGATTTGAATAAACTAATTGAGTTCCGCGAAAGTAAACAGGCTGAAGCGGTAATCGCGCTTGCGGAAAGCGCTCAACCTTTGGAGTACGGACTTGTGCTGACCGCGCCGGACGGACGCGTTACCGGATTTATCGAAAAACCGTCGCGCGACCGCGTAGTAACCGACCGCGTTAACACGGGAATTTACGTGTTCAGCGGTTCGGTATTGAACGAAATACCCGACGGAAAGCCGTTTGACTTCGCGAAGGATTTATTTCCGGCGATGTTAAAGCGCGGAGCGCCGATTTTCGCGGCTCCGCTGGACGGAAGTTGGTTGGACGTAGGTTCTTGCTCCGCGTACCATAAAGCGAATATGGACGCGCTGACTCAAAACGGACTGACGCGATATGTCGGCGATAACGTCACCATAGAGCCCGGAGCGTTAATCGGTCAGCACGTAGTTTTAGGTTTCGGCAGCGTAGTACGGAGCGGCGCTAAAATCAGTTGCTCCGTCATCGACGGAGCGGAGGTCGGAGCTAACGCGGAGGTTCGCGGAGCGATTCTCTGCCGCGGGTCAAAGCTCGGCGCGAACTCGAAAATGCGGCGCGGCGGCGTATTGGGCGAGAACGCCTCGGTAGGCTCAGGTTGTTACCTCGCCGACGGCGTTAGGGTATTCCCGAATTGCAACATCGCGCCCGGAAACAGAGTTTGCGCTCACGTTACCGCGCCGCGTTCCACCACCGGCGGGTTAGAGCGCGGAATTATGCGCGGAGAGTTCACTCCGGAATATCTGCTTAAACTCGGACAGACCATCGGAGCGTTATTCGGTAATGTCGGAGTCGCGGGGAAAGACGCGACCGCCGAAGTAATAGCCGCCGGAGCGTTGTTCGCGGGCGCCGAAGCGTATAGGCTTGACGCGGCTAACGCCGCTGTCGCGGCATTCGCCGGACGCGCATATAAACTAAAGCTGACCGTATTTTGCGGAGAGGACGGGCTTAGATTCACCGACGCGCTAGGTCAGCCGATTTGCCGCGAAACCGAGCGTAAAATCGAGAATTGCCCGGAAAGTCCGGTTAAACGTCAGGGAAATCTTACGGAGATTCGCGGGTGCAAAGCGCTTTACCTTGCCGCCGCGGGCGCGTTGCCGGAGTGGTTTACGCTGTCCGACGACGGACTGACGGTAACGCTGACCGACGAAACCGGAAAAGAGTGGGCGCACTCGCGCTTGCTTGCCGCGCTGACACTTGCCGAGGTTACTGGACGCGGGCGTTTGCTTGCGTTACCGTACGACGCTCCGTTGGTGTGCGACAAGATAGCCGCGACAAGCGGCGGTAAAGTATTGCGACTGTGGCGCGACGAAAACGCGGCGGAGCTTATGGCGGAGCGTCCGTACGCATCGGACGGAACTTTCCTGGCGTCGCGGCTCGCCGAACACGCGAAAAGACAAAACGTAACCTACGCGGAGTTTATGGGAAAACTTCCTCCAATCCACAGCGAAGCTCAAACGCTTCCGTTGCCGGACGGACTAACTGGTCGGCTTATGCGAAACCTTGCGGATTATTACAGCGAAGCGAAAAGCTCGGAGTTCATATCCGGAGTGCGGTTTGACTTCGGCGGAACCTACGCCGGAGTAACGCCGGGATTGCGGGAACTGAAAATAGTCGCGGAGGCCGCAAGCTCCGAAGCGGCTAAAGAGCTATGCGGCGACCTCGCGGAATGCGTACGGAAAATATTATCAAGTTGACGAAAAATTATATAGTCACAACTCCCCTTTGCTACGCGGAGGGGAGTTGGTAAAAAAATCAATGTAAATAATTAACGCAAATCTCAAATTAACGCTTGCTTTTTGCGGAGTTTTGTGATACACTGGTAGAATTAAGGGGGGTATGTATATTATGCAGAAAAGAATTGTTTCGCGGTTGAGCGCGATACTGCTTTGCGTACTTATGTTAATCGGAGCGTCCGGCGCTCAGATTGCCGCGAATGCCGTAACTTACAGCGACATAGACCACTGGGCAAAGTCCAATTTAGAGGGACTTGTCGCCAGAGGTATTTTGCAAGGCTACAGTGATAACACGATTAGACCGGAAGCCAAAATAACTTCCGCTGAAGCTCTTACAATGCTTTCGAGGTTGTTTGTAATTGACGATTTATCGCGCGCGCAGATTGAAACGCAATACGCGGCGCAGGCGAAGAAAATTATGCCGGATTCCGGATTAAACTGGGCGGTACAGGCGTTGGAGATTTGCCTCGCTACGGGTATCGTTAAGGAATCGGAAGTTTACCGTATGAAAGCTAACGGCGAGGAAGAACGCAGCGACTTTAACAAGCCGATACGTAAACAGGTACTTGCGTTGTTCCTGTACAGAGCCTTAATGTCGGAAGAAGATACAAGCAACTGGAAACAGACGCTTGACTTCGCGGATAAAAGCGCGATAGACGACTATTACGCTCCCGCAGTAGCTAAACTGCAAGAGAATAAAATACTCCAGGGCGACGAAGCAAAGCGGTTTCTGCCGTCCAGCGACGTTACCAGAGCCGTCGCCGCGACGATGCTTGATAAAGCGATAATCTGGCGTGAAACCAAGTACAACGCTTTACCGACGCTAAATTTGGTCGCGCCTACTTCCTCGCCTTCTCCAAGTACGACGCCATCGCCGACTGGAGTTACTCAAACTGTTGAGGGAATAATCACAAAGTTTAACGATACAGAGCTTATAATCCGCGGGTTTGACGGACTACAGCGAGTATTTACGTTGCCGGTGTTTCTTAACATTACGCTGTTGGACACCAGAGTAAAACTAAACTCGTACGACGGATATTTCGCGACGGTCGGCTTGAATGCCGAGAATGTGCCTCAGACTATGTCGATTGACAATGTTTCGGTGTGGGTGCAAGGCGTACTTTCCCAACTAACGACGTATACTCAAATCCCTACATTAGCGTTGACTGACCCGAATACCGGCGCTCAGGCAAGTTACAGCGTCGCGGCGGACGCGATAATCGCGATTGAGGGCAAGACGGGGTACAAACTCGCGGACATCGGAACCGGAGCCGCTCAAGGCAGATTTATCAGTCTGCGTCTGGCGGTAAACCGCGAAGCGGCGGAAGTACAGGCTAAGAACTCCTGGTTTGACCTTAAAGGTACGATTACGAACGTCACGTACGACACTATCAGCAGTATCGACCTTCAAGCCACAGACACTTTTACATACAGACTGCCGTTCTTACTGACGAATTTTCCGAAGGTAACGCGCGCTAACGCGGCGGTACGTATTGACCGCGTACGCGCGGGTTACGCGGCGACCGCGACGATAGGCGGAGGATTGCTGACCGCGATTGACCTTAGCGGTCAGGAAACCAACACCAGGGGCGTAATCAAGGCGATACACCGCTCGCTAAGCGGCGACTCGCTGGAAGTCCGGCTGACTAACGGCGAGGAACATATCTATACGCTTGAGCGCGGCGTAATTATTTGGATGGGTCAAAATTCAATTAAAATCGGGGAATTGCAAATCGGGGACGAGGTTTCGATGGTAATATACGGTGAGTACATTACGGATATTTACCTTACGGAGCGTACTACAGCCGCGGAGAAGATTACCGGAAAATTGCTGACGATTGATACGACGGGTGAGCTAATGCTTCAGGCGGATAACGCGTTGTACTACATAACCGTTAACGCAGGAATTACGATTATAACCTCAGGAGGTAATAAAAATCTCGGCATTTATGACTTGAAGCCGAACTCAACTCTGACGGTATACGGTACTATGCTGGGAAATAATATGATGACGGCAAGCTCAATCGTGGTAGAGAGTTAGAACGAATGGTAAAGAATAAATGACAATTGACAATTAGGCGTACGGCCGAATGTGAATTAAATTCTCATTTGTCAATTGTCATTTATAAGAATAGGGGGTGAGCTTGAATATGAAACACGCGTGGAGTCCCGGAGCGGTTCCGGCGTTCTTGTTTCATCAAGGCACGAATTACAGGTCTTACGAGTTGTTAGGCTGCCACGTAAATTCGGTTGCGGCGATATTCAGGGTATGGGCGCCTAATTCCGAGGCGGTCAGCGTTGTCGGCGACTGGAATAACTGGGATAACTCGGTTGATACGATGACAAAAGTATCGGAGCAGGGAATCTGGGAAACCGCGATTGAGGGCGTCGCGCCCGGACAAAGATATAAATACTCAATTAAAACTAAAGACGGACGGACGATTGTGAAAAGCGACCCGTTCGCGTTTTACTCTGAAACCGACGGTAAAACCGCTTCGGTTATTTACAATATCGAGGGTTACGATTGGCGCGATACGGAGTGGATTGGCTCGAAAGCGGATAAAAATGTTTACGAATCTCCGATGAACATATACGAAATGCACGTAGGCTCGTGGCGCTGGACTGCGGACAGGCAACCGATGGGCTATCGCGAAACTGCGGACTTACTTGTGCCGTATCTGACGGAGATGGGCTTCAACTATTTGGAGCTTTTACCTGTTATGGAACACCCGTACGGTAAAAGCTGGGGTTATCAGCTTAGCGGATATTTCGCGGCAAGCTCGCGTTGGGGTGAGCCGAAAGACTTGATGTACCTTATTGATAAATGCCATCAGGCGGGAATCGGGGTTCTGCTTGACTGGGTTCCGTCGCACTTTCCTAAAGACGAGGCCGGACTTGTGGAGTTTGACGGCGGCGATTTGTACGAGGCTCACGGTTGGGACAAGAAAGAACAGCCGCAATGGGGAACTCGCTGTTTCGACTACGGCAGGACGGAGGTTCAGTCGTTCCTGGTGTCAAGCGCGATATTCTGGCTTGACCTTTTTCACGCGGACGGACTTAGGGTTGACGCGGTTAGTTCTATGGTGTACCTTAGCTACGGACGCGAACCCGGGGAGTGGTTTCCGAACCAATACGGCGATAACAAAAATCTGGACGGAATCGCGTTTTTGAAAAAACTTAACAAAACGGTTTTTGAGTATTATCCTACAGCGATAATGGCGGCGGAGGAAAGCTCCGCCTATCCGATGGTTACTAAGCCGATTCACGAGGGCGGGCTTGGGTTTAACTTCAAGTGGAATATGGGCTGGATGAACGATATGCTTAGTTATACGGCTACCGACCCGCTATACCGTAAGGACAAGCACGACAAGGTCACGTTTTCGTTTCACTACGCGTTCAGCGAGAATTATATACTCCCGATTAGTCACGATGAAGTAGTACACGGCAAGGCTTCGCTTCTGAACAAAATGCCTGGCAATTATGAAACGAAGTTCGCGGGGCTTAGAGCGTTTTTGGGATATATGTTCGCTCATCCCGGTAAAAAGTTGAATTTTATGGGTACGGAGTTCGGGCAGTTCATAGAATGGAACGAGGAGGACAGCTTAGACTGGCATTTACTGGAGTACCCGTACCACCGCAAGATATTCGATTACGTTAAGGCTTTGAATCATTTTTACCTTGAAACTCCCGCGTTGTGGGAGATTGATTACAGTTGGGACGGATTTCGTTGGATAAGCGCTGATGACAGGTCACAGAACATAATAATATTTATCAGGATAGACAAATCGGGCAACAAGCTGATTATAGCTCAGAACTTCGCTCCCGTGAAGCGCGAGAATTACAGGTTCGGAGTACCGGATTCAGGCGTTTACGCGGAAGCGTTCAACAGCGATTTGGAGGAGTACGGGGGCGGCGGAGTCTGCAACCCCTTAGCAATCGAAAGCGAAGCAATACCGCTGCACGGCTTTGACCAAAGCGTCAGCGTAACACTCCCGCCGTTAAGTACGCTGATTTTGCGGCAGTCGGACGCGGAGCGATAGTTTGCTCACGCTTACCCCGCGAAACTGGTATAGCAGATAAAAATATTGATATTTCTCAAAAACGGAGAGATTTACTATGTTTAGTGAAACTAAAAAAGATTGCGTAGCGATGCTGTTGGCAGGCGGGCGAGGTTCCAGACTGTTCGCGCTAACGGACAATATCGCGAAACCGGCTGTGACGTTCGCGGGAAAGTATCGGCTGATTGACTTTCCGTTGTCTAACTGCGTGAACTCCGGCATTGACACGGTGGGGATTCTTACGCAATATCAGCCGTTGCTGCTGAACAACTATATCGGCAAAGGTCAGGCGTGGGATTTAGACCGAATCAGCGGCGGCGCCGCGATTCTCTCGCCGTACAGCACCGACGGGGGCGGAACGTGGTACAGCGGTTCCGCGAACGCGGTATTTCAGAATATCACCTACGTTGACAACTTTGACCCGGAGTACGTGCTGATTCTTTCAGGTGACCACGTGTATAAGATGGATTACTCCAAAATGCTCGCGTTTCATAAGGATAAAGAAGCGGATTTAACGATTGCGGTTATCAGGGTTCCGCTTGAGGAAGCCGGACAATTCGGGATTATGAACACCGATGAAAGCCTAAGAATTACGGAGTTCGAGGAAAAGCCGAAACAGCCGAAAAGTAACCTCGCGTCTATGGGTATATACATATTCAGTTGGAAAAAGTTGAGAATGTACCTTATGAGGGACGAGGAAACGGAAAGCTCCGAACACGATTTTGGCAAGGATATTATTCCGTCGTATATTTCCGGTAAAGAAAACGTATTCGCGTATAAGTTTGACGGTTACTGGAAAGACGTCGGAACAATCGGAAGTCTTTGGCAAGCGAATATGGATATGCTTAGCGGTATGACGCTGGGAATGCCCGGTTGGCAGATAATGTCGAGAACGGTCGGCAGACCTCCGCACTACGTGGGTGAACACGGAAAAGTGGTTAACTGCCTGCTGACGGAGGGCTGCGAGATATACGGTCACGCTTTGAACAGCGTTCTGTCAAGCGGTGTGATAATCGAGTCGGGCGCGGAGGTTGACCGTTGCGTAATTATGGCGAATTGCGTGATTAAACGCGGAGCGAAAGTCAAACGCGCGATACTTAGCGAAGGCACGATAATCGGCGAGGGTATCGAATTAGGCGAACCGGACGAAATAACCGTCGTATCGGCGGAATAGAGGCGATAATGAACATTCCGAACTTACTGTCTATTTTCAGAATACTATTGGTTCCCGTATTTGCTCTGACGTATTTTGACGGCGGTGAGTATTCGGGGCTTAGAGCCGCGTTGGTTTACGCCGCGGCGGCGATAACTGATGTTTTAGACGGATATGTTGCCAGAAAGTATAATTTGACCTCCGCGCTTGGCAGGGTTCTTGACCCGCTGGGAGATAAGCTGATGGCGTTTACGGTTTTAGTGTGTATTACCGTGGACGGTTTGATACCTATATGGGCGGTTGTGGTATTTTTCACGAAAGAATGTCTGATGGGCGTAGGCGCGCTGTTATTATACAAGAAGATAGAGGATACTCCACCATCTAACGTATTTGGAAAAACTTCAACGGTTGTTTTTTTCGCGGTTTGTGTTATACTTATTGTCGGGAAAGGGTTTATTCAGCCGTTTTGGGCGGATATGATGATTTTCGGCGCGATTTTTATTATGCTTTTAGCGTTTGCGAGTTATCTTGCAAAATTTTTATCAATACAACAAAATACGAAAGGAAGCGTACAGCGGAAAGACGACGGGGACGGCGAATAATCGCGCCCGGAGTTACTGCGCGTACGCGTCGGCATTATGGCAGTACCTATTTGCGACCGCTGCAAAAAGAATATAGCGGTGGTGTTTGTTACATCAATTGAAAACGGGAAATCAAATCAGCACGGATATTGCATCAAGTGCGCGAGGGACTTAGGCATACAACCCGTAGACGACGTTATGCGTCAGATGGGCGTATCCGACGAGGACCTTGAACAATTAACGGAGGGAATGCAGGAAGCGTTCGGAGAGGGCGGCATACTTGAGCAAATGCTTAGCCGCGACGAGAACGCCGACGGCGATGAACTGTTTCTGCCGGACGACGAGGACGGCGGCGCGGACGACGGTCCTATGTTCCCGTTTTTGAAGAACTTGTTTTCGCACTCAGCGCCGGACGGCAGAGCCGCTCCGAATGAAAAATCAGAGAGGTCGGAGAAACCGAAAATGCCTCCAACTAAAGAACCGAAACAAAAAGCGAAAGAGAAACACAACAAATTCCTGGAAACATATTGCGTTTCTCTGACTGAACGCGCCCGCGAGGGTACTTTAGACGCGGTAATCGGACGCGGCGAGGAAACCGAGCGTCTGATTCAAATACTGAATCGCCGCACGAAAAACAATCCGTGTCTTATCGGCGAACCCGGCGTAGGTAAAACCGCGATAGCGGAGGGACTGGCTCAGCGTATCGTACGCGGCGCGGTACCGTATAAACTGCGCGCTAAGGAAGTGTTGCTGCTGGATATGACTGCTATGGTCGCGGGAACTCAATTCCGCGGTCAGTTCGAGGCGAGAATGAAAAACCTAATTGAGAACGTCAAAACCGAAGGCAACATTATTTTGGTAATCGACGAAATACATACGTTAGTCGGAGCGGGCGACGCTGACGGCGCGGATGG
>JAISKY010000148.1 GCA_031260745.1 Oscillospiraceae bacterium | reverse complement strand
ATAAACCTGGAGAGAAGTGTATGATATATAAAGCTCACGGCGGCGATTGGCACGGATATTCGGTTGAGTACGGTCGGCCGCCAATAGATTTTTCGGCGAATGTTAATCCGTTAGGCGCGCCTGAGGGCGTTAAACGCGCTCTGCGCGAGTCTGCGGAACGCGCTCACTTGTACCCCGACCCGCTTTGCCGCGAGCTTAGACGCTCAATTGCGGCGCATTTGAGCGTCAGCGCGGAGCAGATAGAGTGCGGCGCCGGAGCGGCCGATTTAATCTGGCGTCTGGGATTGGCGGTTAAGCCTAAGTCGGCGGCGGTCACGGCTCCGACGTTTTCCGAGTACGCCGCCGCGATGAGCGCGTCGGGCTGTGAGGTTTTCCGCCACGATTTGCCGGAACGCGACGGGTTCAACGTCACGGAGCGACTGCTCGACGGGCTAAACTCCGACGCGCTGTTCATTTGCAATCCGAACAATCCGACAAGTTTGACGGTTGAACCGTCGTTGATGCTTAAAATCGCGGACTATTGCCGCGAACGCGGGATACTGCTTGTTGTTGACGAGTGTTTCAACGCGTTTTTAGACGAGCCGGAACTGCACTCGCTGATTCGCCGCGTAGACGAGTATCCGAATTTGCTGATTCTGCGGGCGTTCACTAAGCTGTACGGAATGGCGGGAGTTCGCCTGGGCTTTTGCGTATCGTCTGATACGGACTTACTAAGCCGCATAGCGGCGTCGGGTCAGCCGTGGGCGGTTTCGGGAGCGGCTCAAGCCGCCGGAGTTTCGGCGTTAGCGGAACGCGAGTATGTCGCGGCTACTATGGCGGTAATCCGCGAGGGCAAATCGTATCTTACCTCGGAACTGGAAAAACTGGGGCATACCGTGTTAGGTTGCGAAGCTAACTATATATTTTTCAAAACGAAGGACACTCAATTAGCGGAGAAGTTGCTGGAAAAAGGCGTTATGCTCAGAGAATGCTCCGGCTACGAGGGATTAGGCGCGGGTTATTACAGAATCGCGGCGCGTACTATGGAAGACAACCGACAATTAATCGAGCGTATGAAAAACTAAGACGAATATTTCATTCGGTGTAAATAACTTGACCGTTGAGCTGTTACGTGTTATAATAATAACAAACGGAGGTAGTCGCGTGACGGAAAGCCGTAGTGAACAGGCGGATAAACTCGCGTGCGAGATTCTGAGCTTTGCGCGGAACTCGCTGATGTTTTCTATGCGGTTTATGGCGATTGCCCTGTACAAACCGGAGCTTGAACCCGGCGGCAAGTTCGCGTTCGCGACCGACGCGGAGCGCATATATTTCGACAGTCGTCATATATTCGACGTTTACCGCGCGGAACCCTCGGCGGTTAACCGCGATTTTTTGCATATTGTTCTGCATTGTGTGTTTCACCATCTGTTCGTAGGTGCTAAGGTTAACCCTAAGCTGTGGGATTTAGCGTGCGACGTCGCGGTCGAGAACGCGATTACGGAGCTTAAAATCGGCGCGCTTAGCTGTTTGCGTGAGAAGCGTCAGGAAAAAGCGATAGCCGAACTTAGCTCCGCCGGCGTAAAACCGCTGACCGCGGAGAAAATCTACCGTCACTATCTTGACTTCGCCGCGGACGACGAGCAAATTGAGCGCATACGGCGCGAGTTCTACGCGGACGACCACTCGCCGTGGTACGCGTTTCCCGGGTCGGTATCCGACGAGCAAAACGAACAGGAGCAAAAAGCAAAAGGCGGTTCCGGTGACGGCAACGGCAAAAGCGGTGAAAAATCAGAGCCGAACCCTAACAGCGAAAATCAAACTCCAAACGCGCCCGACAACGAAGCCAGAGCGACCAAAGAGGAACTTGAGGAAAACTGGAAAGCTATTGCGGAGAAAGTTCAAACGGAACTTGAAACAGCGTCACGCCAATGGAGTGACGTCGCGGGAGCGCTGACGCAGAATCTTAGAGAAGTTACCCGCGAGAAATATGACTACGCGGAGTTTTTAAGACGGTTCGCGGTTTTGGGCGAAGAACTTAGAATCAACGACGACGAATTTGACTATGTCTTTTACACTTACGGGCTTAGGTTGTACGACAATCTGCCGCTTGTGGAACCGCTTGAATACAAGGAAGTCAAGCGCGTCCGGGAATTCGTTATCGCGATTGACACGTCCGCGTCCGTTTCCGGCGAGCTTGTTCAAGCGTTCGCTCAAAAGACGTTTAATATTCTGAAACAGTCGGAAACCTACTTCAGCCGTATTAATCTGCGGATAATACAGTGCGACACAGTGATTCAGGACGACGCGAAAATCACGAACCAAGAGGAATTTGACCGCTACCTCCGCGCTATGGAGTTGAAAGGTCTGGGCGGAACGGATTTCCGTCCGGTGTTCAGGTACGTTGACGAGTTGATAGCGAAGGGCGAATTTACCAACCTTCGCGGACTGATTTACTTTACCGATGGGTACGGTACGTTTCCGGAGATTCGTCCGCGATACGAATCCGCGTTTGTGTTTATTGATACCGGAGGCGACAGCGTAAATCCGAATGTTCCGGTCTGGGCGATTAAGCTGATTTTGAAGCCGGAGGAGATTTAGACGAACCTATTATAAACCACTAATAACAAAATTGTTTATTTTGCCTTGGTTTCATAAATCTGCCTAATACGTATTATATTCGCGTCTATTCGTGTTCATTAGTGGTTAATAAATCTAAGAGAATATGCGTTTATTGGAGTAGCGATGCAAAAAAACAACGTACTTGCGCTTGAACGCGCTATACTTGACGGAAGTTCCGGCGACGTTGAGCGTATCCTGAAAAGCTACGGACCGTTCGAGTTTACCGCGAGAGCGCTCGCGATTAGTATGCGGTTCGGCGACGCCGAGAAAACAGATTTACTGCTTAAAGCCGGCGCGATGACGGACTACGACAGGAATAGTAATATCCTTAGACTGGAGTACAACACGATTTACTCCACGAGTGAAATCTGGGGTTCGGATTATCCCGCTAATTACTCGCTGTTTCCGGTATTTGACAAAGTCACGGAGCGTTACCTGTTTTTTGGTACGCTGTATGAGCCGCGTGACGGCGAACATCTGTTGATGGTTGACGGCATAGAGCGTTCGCCCGCGCCGGAGCGCGTCAGAGCGGAATCAATAGAAACGATTTGCCGCCATAACGCGTTAGACGATTACCATAAAGAGGAATTACTTTACTACGCGAATTTGTTCGGTTGCGTGAACATCTCCAAAGTTTTGCGGGATAACGGCGTTACGCTTAACGCGTCGCGCGACGTATGCGGCGGCTATGTCAGGCTTATTTCGTCCTTTGACGACATTACTGTCGCGGTCAGGGAGACTCTGAAATCCGAGACGCGTAAAAACAAAGTCAGATTCGAGGTTAACGACGGTATGGTTTCGTATCTGCTTAGATACGAAAGCTGGCTTACGAACCGCTGGAACGAGTTCCTGACGATTTTGATATGCGGCGACGTGTCGGACATAGGGCTTGACGCGGTCGCGGAGAAACTGGTAGAACTGGACGCGGACGATAAGCTGGCGGATTTGAAAGAGTACGGATTGCTCTCCGACGCCGGAAAACACATTGAACGCGCAATCGACAGCGGAAAAAACCGCGCGTTGGCGTTTTTGATGAACGCGAAAAATGAAAAGGATTTGAAGCTATGAACATTAAGGACGCGAAAATTCAGATTAAAAACGCTATGCGCGCGTATTTTACTAAAGACGAGTTCGGCGGCTACATTATACCCGTGGAGCGTCAGCGTCCCGTATTTCTAATCGGACCGCCGGGAATCGGAAAGACCGCCGTTATGGCGCAGATTGCTCAGGAGCTTGGCGTAGGGCTGCTGTCGTACTCTATGACGCACCATACGCGTCAAAGCGCGTTAGGGCTTCCGTTTATCACGAGTAAAATCTACGACGGCGCGGAGTACCGTATTTCGGAGTATACGATGAGTGAAATTATCGCGTCTGTCTACGAATTAATGGAAACTACCGGAGTTAAAGAGGGCATATTGTTCCTTGACGAGATAAACTGCGTGTCTGAAACGCTCGCGCCCGCTATGCTTCAATTTTTGCAGTACAAAGTTTTCGGACGGCACAGAGTTCCGGACGGTTGGATTGTCGTTACGGCGGGGAACCCTCCGGAGTACAACAAATCCGTGCGGGAGTTCGACATCGTGACGTGGGATAGGCTGAAACGTATCGACGTAGAGCCTGATTTCGAGGTCTGGAAAGAGTACGCCTACGACAAGGGCGTACACCCGTCAATAATGACGTATCTTGAGGCGAAAAAATCCGACTTCTACGACGTTGAATCTACGGTCGGCGGAAAGCGGTTCGTTACCGCTCGCGGCTGGGTAGATTTATCTGATATGCTGTACCTGTACGAACGTAACGGTATTTCCGCCGACGAAACGCTGATTGCTCAGTATTTACAGCACTCGGTGATTGCTAAGAGCTTCGCGGTGTATTACGATTTGTTCGGCAAGTACCGCTCGGACTATCAGGTTGACAAAATATTATGCGGTCAAGCTCCGCAAGAAATCAAAAATCGCGCGGCGGCGGCTAAGTTTGACGAGCGATTGAGCTTACTTGGACTATTATTGGACTCAGTCGGCGAGGAAATCAGAGCGGCCGCGGAATCGGAGCGGACTTTGGCGGAGGTGAAAAAAATAAAAAACTCCGGAGCGGAGCTTAGCCTGGAGATTGCCCGTATTAACGCCGAAATCGAGAGCGGACGCAAAGCGCTTAACCTTTCCTCCGATGAACTGCGCGTTAAGCGCAAGACGCTCGCAATTTTGGAGAACTCGCCCGACGCGGATTTGGAATCCGAAACTGACGCTAAGGTGAAGTCCGCAAGCGCAACTTTGGATAACCTGTTCAAATTCTGCGAGGAAGTGTTCGGCGACAGTCAGGAGATGGTTATTCTTGTCACAGAGCTTACCGTTACCAAACGCGCGGCGCGGTTCATCGCGGCTCACGGCTGCGACGCGTACTTCCGCCACAATAAGAGCCTACTGTTCCACGAACGCGGGAAACAACTCCTAAACGAAATTGAGAAACTGGAACAACCGGATTAAAGCAGAGAGCAGAGAAACGTAAGCAAAAGACGTTCGCTCAAATTTAGACTGATATTTTGTAGTTATTGCCTGAACGAGCAGTTTTGTTTCGATTTGCCGAAATTTGATATTTTTGCAAGAATATTTGCAAAAATGCGGAAACTGTGTTGACTTTTATGGAAAAGCGTGCTAAACTAAGAGCGTATAAATAAAACCAACGAAGGAGAATTACACTAATTTGAATATTTTAGTAATTAACGGCGGGTCGTCGTCACTGAAGTATCAACTGTACGATATGTCACGCGGGATTGTTACCGCTAAGGGCGTGTGTGAGCGCATCGGACAGGACGGCAGCGTCTTGACTCATCAGGCGCTCGAAAAAGGAACCAAACACAAATACGAGGAACCGATGCCGGACCATACGGCGGCGATTTCGTTGGTGTTTAAGGCTCTGATTGCTCCCGACGGCGGAGTTTTGAAGTCGCTGTCGGAAATCAGCGCGGTCGGACACCGCGTACTGCACGGCGGCGACAAGTTTACCGCCTCGGTTATCGTTACCGATGAAGTGGAAAAGGCAATTGAGGATTTGATTCCGCTCGGACCGCTCCATAATCCCGCTAACCTCGCCGGAATAAGAGCCTGTAAAACGCTTATGCCCGGAGTTCCGCAAGTCGCGGTGTTCGATACCGCGTTTCACCAGACAATGCCCGCGAAAGCCTACATCTACGCGATACCTTACGAGTATTATGAGAAATACGGAGTTAAACTTCGCCGCTACGGTTTTCACGGCAGCAGCCACAGGTATGTCTCCGGACGCGCCGCGGAGTTCCTGGGTCGCGAGAACGACCCGGAGTTCAAGGTAATCGTGTGCCACCTGGGTAACGGTTCGTCGTTCTCGGCGTGCAAGGGCGGCAAATGCGTCGATACCTCGATGGGGCTTACGCCGCTTGAGGGTATCGCGATGGGTACGCGCTCCGGCTCGATTGACCCCGCGATTTTGAAGTTCATTATGAATCGCGAGCCCGGTTTGGATATAGACAAGATGGTTGACGAGGTACTGAACAAAAAATCCGGAGTTTTAGGCGTCAGCGGAGTAGCCTCCGACTTCCGCGACTTAGACAATGCGGCCGCGGACGGCAACGAAAGAGCGCAGTTGGCGGTGGATATTTTCAGATACGAGGGCAAAAAGCTGATTGGTTCATACGCGGCGGCGCTTGGCGGCGTAGACGCGATTGTGTTTACCGCGGGCGTAGGCGAGAACTCGTCTGAAGTCCGCGCCGATATGGTTGAGGGCTTGGAGTTTATGGGCGTCAAACTCGACGAAGCGGAGAACGCTAAACGCGGCGGCGAGCGCGTTATAAGCTCGCCCGACAG
>JAISKY010000203.1 GCA_031260745.1 Oscillospiraceae bacterium | reverse complement strand
ACGGGATAAACTCCGCGACCTCGCCGCCGCCGAAATCGAATTTCCCGGCAGGGTCTATCGGTTTCGCCTTGGATTTCAGCGAATCGTCCAAAAACGGAATGTCTTTTTCGCCGATGTGGAATACGTCAAAGAATTTATGTCCGCCTGTATGGTCGCCGTGAGCGTGGGTTGTAACCAGCGAAACCGGCTTGTCAGTTATTTTGGCGATTTGCTCAGGCAAATCGTCGCGGCCCACTCCGGTGTCAATCAGAAGCGCTTTATCGCTTCCGACGACAAGATAACTGTTGGACATACCCGGAGTAAGATTCCATACTCCGTCAAAAACTTCTACGGGTGGTTGTGGTTTGAAATCCGGCATAATTAATTACCTCCTGCTAATCTTTTTCCCATCTCGAACGCGGCTTCGCAGTCCTTGGGAAATTGTTCAATATGACGTTTCTTAACAGCTTCAACGTCAAACATCATCGCGGCATATTTTGAGTAATCCTCAAACTGTTGGGTTTGATAGGCCATTACGTACTCCGAATCGCCGATTATGCGGTTCGCGGTTCCGACAAGTCCGCCGAAGAAATCCCTGTAGAATTCTCCCGGAGCGTTCATCGTGAACACCCAGCCGACTTTAGGACGTTTCGGATACGTCGGAACGCTGTCCTTGTTGTAGGTTATTCCCGGGAAGAAGAAACGCTCCAAAAACGAACGGGTTTCGCCGGTAATGTCGTTGAAATACATCGGCGA
This sequence comes from Oscillospiraceae bacterium, assembly GCA_031260745.1. GTDB lineage: Bacteria > Bacillota > Clostridia > Oscillospirales > Oscillospiraceae > JAISJH01. Next base: position 3,423 of record JAISKY010000203.1, on the reverse strand, counting down.
GCCGATAAGTATCACGTCCGCGTCTATCGCTTTTTCCAATACGGGAGTAAGTTCGTCTTTCATCGCGCACCGCGCGAATTTGCTCTCGTCAAGCAGCTTACAGGAATGACACCCGATACAGCCCTTGAAGTTAAGGTCGTACAGGTAAACGGTTTCACCGACGGTTCCGGGTACGCTCATCGCCCCGTCAAACGCGCTTTTAAGCATTGCCGCCGTATTGCGCTGTTTATTAGCCGCGCCGCATATCGCCAGAATATTCATATTGTTATTTTCCTCCGAAAAGTTATTTTTTTCAATATTACATTAGCCGCCCATAGCGGATTCGGCGTCCGGATTCGTCACAAACGCGGTAAATATTGATGTGACGCACTCGGTTCCAAGGTCGTCGTAAACTCTTACGTTGTACACTCGCACAGTTCGTCCGAGCTTAACCGGCTGAGCGTCCGCGAATACGGTTTTACCTTTGGGCGATTTCAAATAGTTGATACTGGACGAAAGCGTAACCGCAACGCCGGGTAAAAGGTTCGCCGCTACTCCCATCGCGAAATCCGCGAGCGTAAACAGAAATCCGCCCTGAGCCAATCCTATCGCGTTAAGATGGCGTTCCTCGATTTTCGCGGATACAATCGCGGTGTTCTCTCCGATACTATCAATATGGATTCCGATACCGGTTACAAATTTGTCATCTTTGAAATATTCGCGCAGTGTTTCAACGGTTCGCGGGTTACTCATATTTTCCTCCATTTGACGCCGAGCGGCGTATCTTCTAAAATGACTCCCATATTTTTCAACTGTTCTCTTATTCGGTCGGATTGGGCAAAATCTTTAGCCTTTCTCGCCAATTCTCGCGAATTTATTAATATTTCGACATCATTTTCTAACAATTTGTCATTTTTCCGCAAATAGAGCAAACCCAAAACGTCGGTTAGCTCCCTAAGTTTGCCAATTCCCGCAGTTCCGAATTCCCGCGACGGATTATCCGCTAACGCCAGATTAAGCGCTTTTGTCAGGTCAAAAATCGCGGCGATTGCGTCGGCTGTGTTCAAATCATCGTCCATCGCGCTGACGAACGCTTTTTTGTATTGCTCCAAACCCGTCAATGTTTCGCGTTCCGCGTCTGTTATCCCGACAGTTTCAGCGTTTTCGGCGGTAAATGTCAGATTATCAAGTACGGAGTAAAGCCTGTCCAACGCGGCGTTTGACTGTTTCAGCGAATCCTCGGAGTAGTTAATCGGACTTCTGTAATGCGCCGAGAGCAGAAAAAACCGAATAGCCTCGTAACCGTAAACCTTAGCGGCTTCGCGTGTCGTGAAAAAATTATTCTTCGACTTCGACATCTTTTGGTTGTCAATCGTCAAAAATCCCGTGTGAACCCAATACTTTGAGAAATCTTTGCCGCTTGCGGCTTCAGACTGAGCGATTTCGTTCTCGTGATGCGGGAATATCAGGTCAATACCTCCGCAGTGAATATCAATCGTCTTGCCCAAAAAATGGGTACACATAGCGGAACACTCGATATGCCAGCCGGGACGACCGTCGCCCCAGGGACTTTCCCAACTCGGCTCGTTGGACTTTGCCGTTTTCCATAACGCAAAATCAGCCGGAGAGCGTTTCTTGTCGCCTATTTCAACTCTTGCGCCTTCCTCAAGCGCTTCCAGCGGTTGTCCGCTCAGCTTACCGTAGCCGCCGAAGCTGTGAACATCGTAATACACGTCGCCGTCAACTTCGTAAGCGTTACCTTTATCAATCAGTTTGCCGATAAGTTCTATTATTTGAGGCATAGTTTCGGTAGCTCTGGGCTGAATCGTGGGCGGTCTGATATTCAGACCTTCCGCGTCGGTTTTGTATTCCGCGATATATTTTTCCGCGACCTCGTTCGGAGAAATGCCCTCCTCCGCAGCGCGGTTAATAATTTTGTCCTCTATGTCGGTAAAGTTCTGAGCAAACGCGACGTCATAACCGGAAAACTCCAAATATCTCCGCAAAATGTCATTAATAAGGAACGCTCTTGCGTTGCCGACGTGGAAAAAGTTATAGACAGTCGGACCGCAGCCGTACATTTTAACTTTGCCCGGCTCAATGGGTATAAATTCTTCTTTTTTACGCGTAAGTGTGTTGTATAAACGCATTTGTGACCTCCACGATGCTTTGTAAATTATTAATTTAGATAAAGGCTCCGTCTATTCCCTCAAGCTCCCGTTGTTTTTCCGTCGCGGCAAGACCGACGACGGTCGCGCCCTGCGAAACTTCTTTAACTACGACGGCTCCCGCCGCGATTTTCGCGTTATTGTGTACGGTAAACGGCCCCAGTATTTTCGCTCCCGCGCCTATAACCACGTTATTGCCGATTGTCGGGTGACGTTTACCCTTGTCTTTTCCGGTTCCGCCCAGCGTAACCTGGTGGTAAATCAGTACGTCGTCGCCGATTTCGGTGGTTTCTCCGATTACTACGCCCATTCCGTGGTCGATAACGAACCGGCTGCCGATAATCGCTCCGGGGTGAATTTCAATACCCGTCCTTGACCTTGACCACTGCGACACGCATCTGCCTAAAAACCGTAATTTGTGAATCCACAGCCAGTGAGCGACCCGATGGTATAGCCAAGCGTGAACACCCGGATACAGAAGGAATATCTCTAAAGATGACCTAGCAGCCGGGTCGTTGGTTTTGTACGCGTTTAGCGTTTCACGCAATTTCGGGAATAACATAAGAACATTTTACCTTGACAATGACAGATTTTTTTGCTACAATCTAACCATAGTGCCTATTATCGGCATTGATGGTATACCATATTCCATTATAACATAACCAAAAGGAAAAAGCTATGAAAAATTTAAGATTTTTTTCGGGATTTTTAATTTTCGCGCTGATAATAGCGTTAATCGGCGAGCCGAGCGCTAAAAGCGTAGAAGAATTTGACGTAGCTGCGGGCGCGGCGGTGCTGATGGACGCCGATTCCGGCGAGGTTTTCTACTCTAAAAACCCTCACGAGCCTCGTCCGCCCGCCAGTACGACTAAACTTATGGTCGGACTGCTCGCTATGGAGGCTGTCGAATCAGGCGCGGTTTCGCTTAACGACAAAGTTACCGCATCGGAAAACGCGAGGTTCGACCTGACGTGGGATAGCTCCACCGCGGGGATTCAGCCCGGAGAGGTTATGACGCTTAATGATTTGCTGTACTGCGCGCTTGTGATTTCCGCAAACGAAGCGTGCAATGTTATCGCGGAGTACATATCCGGCGATGTCGCCAGTTTCGTACAGCTTATGAATCATCGCGCTATGGAACTTGGCTGTAAAGATACGAATTTTGTTAATACTCACGGATTGCCGCACGTTGACCATTTATCTTCCGCGTACGATTTGGCGCTTATCGCCCGCGAGTCGCTTAAACACCCGACGCTCGTACAGATTACGGACACTG
>JAISKY010000099.1 GCA_031260745.1 Oscillospiraceae bacterium | reverse complement strand
AGGCACGGTATACCGTACCCGTTAGGCTTAAATCGCCAAAGTTCCATTTTCGTCCTCAATCAGAATCAAGATTTTTTCCTCGTTACCCGTCAGCGCGTTGACGCAGACGATATAGTGCTTGCCGTCGGGATTCTCGCACTTGAACTCGTAGACGAAAACTTCGTTTTCACCGGACGTCGGGATAACCGCCATATCGTTTGACAGGATTGTCAGGTCTGACGAAATTAGCCGCGAGGCTCCTGTTTCGTCAATCTCCGCGACCGGAATTTCGCGGGTTTCAACGTGATTCATCACGTAACCCGTACTCTCAAAACCAACAATCATACCGTCGTCAAGCGCGACGCAGATTTTTACAAGGTCCGGGTAGCAAATAACTTCGTCCTGAACAAACGCGAAGTTTATCGTCAGAACATTGTCCGCCAAAGTATGGTAACTCGCGAGCATTTCTCCGTAGCCATTCGCGTCCAGGAACTCCGATGCTTTGGCAAGCGCGTCCTCCGTACTTAGTTTGGAGTCGTTTACGGGTCTGGATTTACGGAACTGAAGCGGTTTACCGCCCTTTACCGTTACGGACACGGCGGAATCGCCGTCGGTGAAGTAATAACACGGAAGATTACCCTCGCGCATACCTTGCGAGGTTAAACTATCGACGCCTGAAAACCGCTTCGCGGTTTCCAGCGCGGTTTGCTCGTCAACTTCGTCCAGGTTCTCAATCCACTTAGGGGAACGCGCGTTAATATGCTCGCTGAACGGTCCGTCGTAGACCAGCGACGGAATTTCCGGGAACTCGCTTTCGATTGACTTGAAGCTCTCGCCAAGCGAACCCGGCGAGTTTCCGGCGGCTTCCTCAAGTTTCCTGTTATCGTTTTGAAGCTCCGAAATAGTTATCGCGCCGCCGCTCAAGTCGTTTTCAACCTCTCGCAGACTTGCGTGAAGTTTGCCCGCAATTTGCGACAGCGATTGCAGATTAACAAGTTCATCGTCGGTGTAATTGGAACTCATTGACGCTTTTTTCGCGAGCATAAAACTGTAATCGCCCGTTTTTGACACGAAGGAAGCGATATTTTCAAGTTGATAGTCGGAAAACGGCAGATTTCCAAGCGCGGCTAAAGCCGCCGTGGTTTTTCCGTATACGTCCGCGCACGCCGCCGCGGTCATCGGCGGAGTAGTCGCGTAATAGCTTTTTTGCAGTGACGAGTCTATTTCTCCGATTGAGTTTACGAACTCCGTAAACGCGTGTTGGTATCTTACTTCAAGCAAATACCGGTTATGGTCGGCGCGTTGGTTCGCGCTCGCGGTAAATCCGCCCAATACTACCAGCGCGGCGGCGGTAAACGACACTAACCGTATTAGCGTTCTTCTTTTTAGTGAAATCATAGCAGTACCTCTGACAATTGTAATACAATTATATTTGAGAATTTCGGCTATAATATTCAAGGAAAATAAGGACATTTCGTACAAAAATAAAATTCGTTCTTGACAAATGTCGAGTTTTGAGGTATATTTACTAAGAGTTGTAGAGTGGAGGAAGAAAATATGCGAATTTCGTCAAAAGGTCGCTATGCGTTGGCGGCGGTATTGCAAATCGCGAGGAACAGCGACAGCGGTGAGAACATTTCACTTAACGATATTGCGAACGCGTTGGGGATTTCAAAACTATATCTTGAGCAAGTCTTTGTACAGCTAAAGAAGCGCGGCATAATCGCGTCTGTAAAGGGCGCTAAGGGCGGCTACAGGTTTATCGTTCCGCCAATAAAACTGACCGCGTGGCAGGTATTGGAGAGCGTAGAGAACACTCTCGCGGAGCCCGCTGATACTACCGTGCCGATTAAAGCCCCGGACATCGAGATGGCGTTGGCTGAGAAAGTGTTTGTTCCGCTCGACAACGCGATTAAGAGTATGCTTGAGGGCGTCACTATTCAGAGTATGCTTGACTACGCGGACAACCAGTTGGCTGAACAGTCGTTTATGCGTAATTTTTAGATTACTCGTATTAGCGCGAAGGTGAGTGTCCCTCAGAATAAGTTAGCCAAGCAAATAAATATACAAAAGACATACAAAAGAGGTAATTTAGAATATGAAACAGTCTACCATTTGCGTCCACGGTCACGACAAGCGGTATGACAGCGCGGGAGCGGTCAGCGTACCTATTTTCCAGTCCGCTACGTTTGTTCACCCCGGCGTCGGACAAAGTACGGGCTTTGATTACTCACGCGCTAAAAACCCGACTCGCGAGGCTCTGGAAGCCACCGTTACCGCGCTGGAACACGGCGTTGACACGTGCGCGTTCACAAGCGGTATGGCGGCGGTAAACTGCCTTACGGGGTTGTTTAAGCCGGGCGACCATATTATTATGTCGGACGATGTTTACGGCGGTACGTTAAGACTGTTCGTTCAGGTAACGGCAACCTACGGCGTTAAGTTCACCGCCGTTAATACCTCCGATTTATCAAGCGTTTCCGCGGCGATAACTCCGGACACTAAGGCGGTTTTTGTGGAAACTCCGACGAATCCGACAATGCAGGTTACTGACATTGCCGAGTGCGCGGAGCTTTGCCATAATCGCAATCTGTTGCTGATTGTCGATAATACGTTTCTAACTCCGTACTTGCAAAACCCGTTAGATTTGGGCGCGGACATAGTTTTGCATAGCGGAACCAAGTATTTGGGCGGGCATAATGACACTCTGTGCGGATTTTTGGTATCCAAGTCGCCGGAGGTCGCGGAGCAAATACGCTGGCTCGCTAAAACCACCGGAGCGGTTTTAGCTCCGTTCGATTGCTGGTTGGTTATACGCGGGATTAAAACTTTGGCGGTTCGTATGGAGCGTCAGCAGAAATCGGCGGCGGAGCTTGCGGGATTCCTACGTACGCTGCCAACGGTTACGGACGTGTTCTATCCGGGATTACCCGACCACCTCGGCTATGAAATCTCAAAGAAGCAAGCCCGAGGATTCGGGGCTATGCTGTCGTTTAATACGGTTAACAAAGACGTTGCGCTGCTAGCGCTTGAGAAGTGTTCCGTAATCGCGTACGCGGAAAGTCTGGGCGGCGTTGAGAGCTTACTGACGTACCCGCTGACGCAAACTCACGCCGACGTTCCGCGGGAGCAGCGCGAGAAACTGGGCATAACTGACCGTTTCCTGCGCCTGTCCGTTGGTATAGAGGACGTTGAGGATTTGAAAGCTGATTTAGCTCAGGCGCTAAGAGCGTAAACAGAGCAGAAAGCAGAGAACTCCAATATACTACTCTGCCAATAACTCGGAAAGATTAACAATATAGGTTATCCTTGCTCCAAGAATTTACTCAATGAAAATATCAATTATCACTTTGGGTTGTAAAGTCAACCAGGCAGAATCCGCGTCACTTGAAAGGCGTGTGTCCGAAACAGGACACACGCTTGTTAACGTTGACGCGGATGCGTACATCGTTAATACGTGCGCGGTAACCGCGGAAGCGGCGAGAAAAAGCCGTCAGGCAATCCGGAAAGTTCAGGCTCACGGCAAACCCGTCTATGTCGCGGGGTGCTACCCAAAAATCGACAAAACGGAGATGGAAACTTTGGGAGTAACTCCGTTGGAGCTTTCGCCGTTGTCGGAGTTACTGTCGTCGTCGGGCGAAGCCGGCGGCAAGCCCGCCAAGCGAAGCCGGGCGTTACTGAAAATCCAGGACGGCTGCGAGAATTACTGCTCCTACTGCATTATACCGTTCGCGAGAGGCAGATGCAAAAGTCTACCGATTGAAAACGCGGTTGCTCAGGTCGAGCGATTTTTGTCGGAGGGCGTAAAAGAAACGATTATCACCGGAATTGAAATCGCAAGCTACGGCAAGGACTTACCTGAAAAACCGGATTTGTCTGAGATTGTCCGTGAAATCGCCGCGAAAGTTCCTAAAATGCGTCTGCAATTAGGCTCTCTGGAACCGAGAGTTATAACCCGCGAATTTTGTGAGGCGATTCAAGGCAAAGTCGTAGGAAAATTCCATTTGTCGCTACAGTCAGGGTGCGACTCCGTGCTTCGCAGAATGAACCGGCGCTACGATACCGCTAGGTTTACGGACAGCGTAACGCTGTTGCGGGAGTTCTTTCCCGGCGCGTTCCTGTCCGCCGACGTGATAGTAGGATTCCCCGGCGAAACCGACGCGGAGTTTAATACCGGCGTTGAGTTCGTCAGGTCGTGCGGATTCGACCATCTGCACGTGTTTCCTTACTCTCCGCGACCCGGCACGAAGGCGGCAGAGATGGACGGTCAAATCGACAAATCCGTTAAAAAAGCCAGAGCCGAACTTATGCGAGGAGCGGAGAAACCCGTATAGCAACTGCGCTTTAACCACGGAGCGGGTATTGTTGTTAATAATGACATACGCGCTTGAAAAAACCTCTTGCATTTTGGCTAGATTTGATATAAAATATTGTCAAAAACATAACAGGAGATTTAAGCTATGTCAGACAATCAACTTGGCATTAAAAAACTTGGATTCGGGTATATGCGGCTTCCGATTAAAAACGGACGGTTCGACAGTGAAACGGTAAACGCTATGGTTGACCGCTTTCTGGAACTGGGCTACTCGTATTTCGACACGGCGTTCATTTACGAGGGTTCCGAGGACGCGCTTCGCGAGTCGCTCGTTGAGCGTCACCCCCGCGAAAGTTTCTCAATCACGACGAAACTCGCGACCTTCGCGATAAGCGACCCGTCGAAGCAGCGGGAGCAACTGGAGGTTTCGCTGAAACGGCTCGGAACCGACTACATTGACTACTACTTTATTCACGGATTGGGCGGCGAGTCAATTAAACTCGCGGACAAACTGGATTCGTGGGGTTATTTGCGCTCAATGAAGGAGCTTGGACTGACGCGTCACATCGGATTCTCGTTCCACGGAACTCCGGCGGAACTTGACGACATACTGACGAAACACCCGGAGATGGAACTTGTACAGCTACAAATCAACTACCTCGACTGGGAAAATCCGGAGGTGCGCTCCCGCGAACTGTACGAAGTCGCCCGTAAGCACAATAAGCAAATCTCGGTAATGGAACCGACCAAGGGCGGATTGCTTGCCGGACAGGACTCGACCGCCGGCGACATACTTAAAGCGTTTAACCCCAATGTTTCCGTAGCTTCGTGGGCGTTCAGGTTTATCTGGAGCCTTGAGGGAGTTATGGTCGCGCTATCCGGTATGGAAAACTTGGAGCAGATTAACGACAACGCCAATACGTTCGACAATTTTACGCCGCTTACGCCGGAGGAACGCGCCAAACTTGAAGAAGTCGCGGAACGTATACGCTCCACACCGCGTATTCCGTGTACCTCGTGCAGATACTGTACAACGCACTGTCCTCAGAAAATACAAATTCCTATATACATCGGAATATACAATAATATGCTCGTATTCCGCGACACTAACAGCACCGGCTATTCGTATTCGCAAAACTCGTTCCCCGGAGCGTCAACGCCAGCGGACTGCATAAAATGCCGCGCGTGCGAGGAACACTGTCCTCAGCACATTGAAATCTCCGACATAATGGAGAAATTCACCTCCAAACTTGAGGAAGTACGCGCCAGATTCCGCGCGGCGTAGCGGTTATACGCGCCGGTACTAACTAACCCGCGTTGCC
>JAISKY010000055.1 GCA_031260745.1 Oscillospiraceae bacterium | reverse complement strand
AACGCCGCCGAGAGTTGGGACGTGGACGCGGTTCACACCGCGATTAACGCTCTGAACACTAAGCGTTGGAGCGAAGCGACCGCCGCGGCTCTGAAAAAAATCTCCGAGCAAGCTCTGTGCGGCGACTTCGACGACGCCGCCGCGTCCGCCAGAGAAACCGTGGCGAAACAAGAAAAATAATCGCGTAATGTTAGCCGCCGCAACAAATTAACCCCCGCGCTAGCATTGGCGCTAGAGCGGGGGTATTTGGTTATGCCTACCGTGATGCGGCGGCCTTGACGATATCGGCGGCAGTCAAGCCGTAGATTTCCTGAAGCTCGCTCTGCTTACCGACTTGTCCGAAGCGGTCCTTCACGCCGACGAACTCAATAGGTACGGGGTGAGTTTTAGCGGTGACTTCCGCGATTGCGCCGCCTAGCCCGCCGTAGATGTTGTGGTTCTCCGCGACGATGAAACGCCCTGTTTCGGCGGCGCATTTCGCGATTAGCTCAACGTCAATCGGTTTCCACGTGAACATATCCACCACCCGCGCTGAAACTCCGGATTCCGAGAGTTGGTCGGCGGCAAGCAACGCTTCGGCGACCATAATTCCACTCGCGAAAATCGTAACGTCTTTACCGTCGCGCAGTACGTTGCCTTTGCCGATTGTGAAACTCGCGCCCGTTTCGTAGACCTTAACCGCTTCTTTTCGAGCCATACGTATATAGTATATGCCATAGTAATCGTCGCCGCACAGTTTCCCGACGATGTCCGCAAGCGCGATAGGGTCCGCGGGTTCGAGCAGCGTAATGTCGGGAATTGAGCGTAAAATTGCCATATCCTCAAACGGCATGTGAGTGCCGCCGTTGTACGCCGCGGTTACGCCGGGGTCGGAACCGATTATCCTCACGTTAAGTTTCGCGTATGCCTGAGAGATAAATATCTGGTCGCACGAACGCCGCGTGGCGAACGGTCCGAACGAGTGCGCGAACGGAATTTTCCCGACAAGCGACAGCCCCGCCGCGACTCCCATCATATTGGCCTCCGCGATTCCGCAGTTTATCGCTCGGTCGGGGAATTTTTTGAAAAACGGTTTCATTCCGGACGACGAAACAAGGTCCGCGTCCAACGCGATAATCCTTGCGTCTTTCTCCGCAGCAGAAATCAGCGTATTACACAACGCCTCGCGCATTAGCGTAGGCGAGTTCTCTTTTTTCATAATATCTCCTTAATTACGGATTCAATTTGCTCGGCGGTGAACGTCATATGGTGATTGTTCGGAGCGGCGGCCTCCGCGAATTCCGCGCCCTTGCCTTTTATCGTATCGAGAATTATCGCGCTCGGAATAGGAGCAACAACGCCGGAGAGCGCGTTAGAAACAGCCTCGACATCGTGACCGTCAACGCTCAGAACATTCCAGCCGAACTCTTGAATTTTCGCTTTTATGTTGCCAATGCTCATTATGTCGTTAGTCCAGCCGTCCAACTGAACCTTGTTATTGTCAACAAACAGCGTCAGATTACCCAGATTATACTGAGCCGCGAACATCAGAGCCTCCCAGTTTTGACCTTCGTTAAGCTCACCGTCACCGACGATACAGTATGTCCGGCAATCGCGTCCGTCCAGACGGTCGCCAAGCGCGATTCCGCACGCTACGCTTAGCCCCTGTCCCAACGAACCCGCCGTCATATCAATACCCGGAGTTTTAGTCCGGTCAACGTGGCTGGGCAAGCGTCCGCCGACACGGTTAAGTTCAGTCAGCATCTCCATCGGAAAGTAACCCCTAAGCGCGAGAGTAGCGTACAGCGCGGGACCGGAATGTCCCTTTGACAGTACCAGTTTATCGCGTTCCGCCCACAACGGATTTTTCGGGTCGTGTTTGAGGTACTTACCGTATAATACCGCAAGCGTTTCGACAATACTCATAGCACCGCCGATGTGTCCGAATCCGGGTACGGCAAGCTCCCTAAGCGTCGTTACCCGTATTTGCTTCGCAAAGTCTTTCATTTCTTGTATATCCATCAAAATTCTCCTTTATACGCGCGTCATACCTCAATTATACCACTATAAGCTCCGATTGTCAAGCCGATTGATAATCGCTTAACAAAAGAATATGCCTTCGGACAGCGCAATCTTTGTGAAACGACCGTATACTGTGATTCTTAACGCTTGACATTTGGAAGTTCTATGCTATAATACAGTTTAGGAGGAAAATATATATGCGAATTAAGGTTATTGCCGACAGCACTTGCGACATTTCACCGGATTTATTGACGAAATATAATATACGCAGAACTCCGCTTACAATTGTTAAGGGCGAAAGCGGATTCAAGGACGGGGACGAGATTACTCCGAAAGAGATATTTGATTACGTTGACAGCGGTAAGGGCGTTTGCCGAACCGCCTCTATAAATATCAGTGAGTACAGCCAGGTGTACGCGGAAGAAAAATCCAACGGAGCGGACGCGATTCTTCACTTCACGATGAGCGCGTTACTTTCGGCGGGATACGCCAACGCGGTCGTAGCGGCCAGAGAGTTTGAGAACGTATACCCGATTGACACAATGAGTCTTTCAACGGGAGCGGGTTGGCTTGTACTGTACGCGGCGGAACTTATCGAACAGGGTATAGAAATAACGGAGCTTGTCGAAATGTGCGAAGCCAAGAAAATGCTTTCGGACGCCAGTTTTGTTATTGATACTCTGAAATATATGTACAAAGGCGGAAGATGTTCCGGAATTGCCGCGCTGGGCGCGAATATGCTTAACCTGAAGCCGTGTCTGGAGCTTCGCGGCGGCAAAATTGAGGTAGGCAAAAAATATCGCGGTAACATTGAGAAAGTCGTGCGCCAGTACATAGAGGACAGACTGAAAGGTCGCGGCGATTTGGACTTGAGCCGCGCGATTATTACCCATACGTTTTTCAATAAGCCTGAATTTGTGGAAAGTATTGTTCAATTCGTGAGGGAGCTTATGCCGTTTGACGAGGTGTTCGCGACCGACGCGGGGTGTACTATTAGCAACCACTGCGGTCCTGGAACTTTAGGTATTCTGATATACAGGAAATAAGAAATTGTAAGTTAGAAATAAACGCCGAGTTCAGCAGACTTGACTCAGGCGGCGTATAATCGGATATGTATAATTTCAATCAGGAGGAATAACAACAATGCGAGACGGATTCGTTTGGGGCGCGGCAAGCGCGTCCTACCAAATTGAGGGCGGAGTTGACGAGCGCGGGCTTAACCTGTGGGATATGTACTGCCGTCAACCCGGGATTATTATTGACGGTACTAACGGCGATGTGGCGTGCGACGCTTACCACCGCTGGAAAGAGGACATCGAGATTATGCGCGGAATCGGACTAAAAGCGTATCGGTTCTCGATTTCGTGGGCCAGAGTTATCCCCGACGGTACGGGCGCGGTCAGCGAGAAAGGTCTTGCGTACTACGAGCAACTCTGCGAGGCGTTGGTTGACGCGGGGATTACTCCGTGGGTGACGCTGTTCCATTGGGATTATCCGTACGAGCTTTACCGCCGCGGCGGGTGGCTTAATCCGGACAGCCCCAAATGGTTTGAGGATTACGCGGACGTTGTAACCAAACGTCTGGGCAAATACGTAAAGCACTGGATTACGCTGAACGAACCTCAGTGTTTTATCGGGTTGGGATTTGCTCAGGGCGAACACGCGCCGGGGCTTAAACTGCCGCTGTGGGATACGATGCTGATGGCTCATAACGCGTTACTTTCTCACGGACGCGCGATTATGAAGATTCGCGAGAACGTACCGAACAGCGTCGCGGGCTTCGCTCCGACGGGCGATGTTCCCTGTCCAAAAGCGAATACTCCGGAGGAAATCGAAAAAGCCAGAGCGGAATATTTCGCCGTCAAGGAAGATAATGTATTCTGGGATGTAGCGTATTTCTCCGACCCCGTATATCTGGGTAAATATCCGGACGATGTAATAAGCAATTTCGGACAGTTTATGCCGAAAATCAGTTCCGCCGATATGGACGTAATCAAACAGCCGCTTGACTTCTGCGGTCAGAATATTTATCGCGGAGTTGACGCTTACGCGAATAAGCCGGGCAAGGCGATTACCGCCGCAAAGTGGCCGATTTCGCCGGAGGCTTTGTATTGGGGACCTAAGTTTCTGTATGAACGCTATAAAAAGCCGATTGTCATCACGGAGAACGGACTTAGTTGCGCGGACGTGGTTTCGCTTGACGGCAAGGTTCACGACCCTAATCGAATTGACTACCTTAACCGCTATCTAAGCGCGTACAAACGCGCAGGACAAGACGGCGCGGAGCTTTTAGGATATTTCCAGTGGTGTCTTACGGACAACTTCGAGTGGGCAAAGGGCTATACGGAGCGTTTCGGTATCGTCTACTGCGACATTGAAACCGGAGAGCGTATCCGCAAAGACTCGTCGTATTGGTACTCAGAGGTTATCAAGAATAACGGAGCGGATTTGTAATTTATAATTGAGTTAAACTATGTCTTTTTCATCAGAAGTAAAAACCGAACTATGCCGGAGGCTTAAAACGGACTCCGGCTGTTGCGCTCGCGCCGCCGCGTACGGCGTACTGCTGTATGCCAACAGGTTCAGTCAGGATTTGACGCGGATAGTCACGGAAAATGATATGTTCGCCGCCATTATCCCGGAACTGATGAAATCCGCGTTCGGAGTGGAGATTGACGGAAGCTCCGTATTCGGACGAATGGCGAAAACCGCGCTGATAATTGAGTCGCGCTCCAAGATAAACAAGCTTTTCAATACAATCGGCTACGAAACGGAATACGACCCCGCTTTGCACATTAACCTGGGAATGATGGAGTGCGACGACTGCCGCAACGCATTCGTTCGCGGAGCGTTCCTGTCAGGAGGTTCCGTTACCGACCCTACGAAGCGGTATCATTTGGAAATGGTAACTACGCATTATTACGTTCACCGCGAAACGCTCGCGCTGCTTAGGGAGCTTGACATTGACGCAAAAAGCTCCGTTCGCAACGGTACGTATATGCTGTACCTGAAGCGAAGCGGAGAGATTGAGGACGCGCTTACGCTGATGGGCGCTCCGCTGTCCGCGATGGCAATGATGAACGCGAAACTTGAAAAAGAACTTCGGGGCAGAGTTAGCCGCCGCGTCAACTGCGACGTAGCTAACGCCGGACGAATGGTTAACGCGGCGGCCGAACAACTGGAGGTTATTCGCAGACTGCAAAAGGAAGGCTCGTTAAGTCTGCTTACGGAACCGCTTCAAGCCGCCGCCGCGCTTCGTCTGAAATACCCCGAAGCGAGCCTTGCCGAACTTGCCGCTTACAGTGGCGTAAGCAAATCGGGGTTAGCGCACAGGTTTAAGAAGATAATGCAGACATAAGCGTAGGATCTGATACGCAATACGTATCACTACGCTCCCACAAACAACAACCGCAGAAAGCGAAGCAGGATTTGCCCCCAGGTAAGTTTCTCAATGGCGCGGTCGGCGCACAACGGAACGTCCGCGAGTATCGCTCCGGTCGCGTTGCTGATTATCAGCCGTCCGATTTCCTGACCGTCGGTTACCGGAGCCGCGACGAACTCCGGAATCTCGACGGCGCGTTGCAGTCCGTTCAGCGATTCTTTCTCAATCAGAAGTTTCGACGCACCCTTGACTACAAGCTGAACGTACTCGACCTCGCCCAAAGTCACCGGAATCGGGGCAAGCGGTTCCTCCGGGCAAATATCGGCGAGCGTATACAGCGCGAACGCGTGACTAAGTAACGCCTTAGCCGAGTCAAAACGCTGGTTGGAGCTTGGCGAACCTAAAATAACCGCGATGAACTCTATCCCGTCGCGCTCCGCCGTAGCCGATACGCAGAATTTAGCTTCGTCGGTGAATCCGGTTTTAAGTCCGGTCGTACCGGGGTAAAACCTCACGAGCTTATTCGTGTTAGACAGTCCGAACTCGCCGTTGCGTATCGTGTCCATCCAGATTGTAGTATAGTCGCGTATGAACGGGTGCTTTAGCAACTCGCGGCTCATAACGGCGATGTCATAAGCGGAGGTTAAATGCTCCGTTTTGGCGGGTAATCCGGTACAGTTAGCGAAAATGGTATCGTTCATACCCAACGCTTTAGCTCTGGAGTTCATCTTGCCTACGAACGCGTCCTCGCTTCCGGTCAGGTGTTCTGCAAGCGCGACGCTCGCGTCATTCGCGCTTCCGACCGCGACGGACTTCAACAAGTCTTGGACGCTCATACGCTCGTTCTCACTGAGAAAAACCTGGGAGCCGCCCATCGCCGAGGCTCTAGCGGAAACCGTGACAATATCGTCAAGTTTAAGCGAACCGGAGTCTATCGCCTCCGCGACGAGTAGCATCGTCATTATCTTCGTAACGCTTGCGGGAGCAAGCCGCTCGTGTTCGGCAAGCGCGTAGATTACCGTTCCGGTTTCTTTCTCCATAAGTATCGCAGCCTTAGCCGGAACGTCCGCCGGAGCGAACACCGCTTCGGACAGCGGCTCCGGGTCGAACATATCGTCGGTAGCCGGGTCGAGGTACGCCGCCTGAACCTCGTCGGCTAACGCTGGCTCAATCTCCGCCGACGCGAGAACCGATAAGCCCGGCAATAACGAGAACATCAACACAATTGTCAAAAATCTGCGCATAGTTAGTTCCTCCCGAACAAGTCTACGCGGACAGAGACAAAAATATAACCGTAACCTCAAAACGCTCATATTAACCAACTCAATTCAATTTATCGGAGGCACAGCAATGAAAGTCTTATTGGTCAACGGCAGTCCGCACGAGCACGGGTGTACGTACACCGCGCTTAAAGAAATCGCGGATCAGCTTGAGAAGAACGGCGTCGGCTCGGAGCTCTTCCACATCGGCTCGGAGCCCATCGCGGGCTGTACAGTGTGCGGAGCGTGCTGGCGCGATGGCGCGTGTCCTCACGGCGGCGGCGTTACGGAGCTAATCGCGAAAATCAGCGAGGCTGACGGCGTAATTATCGGCTCACCGGTCTACTTTGCGAACATCAAC
>JAISKY010000035.1 GCA_031260745.1 Oscillospiraceae bacterium | reverse complement strand
CGTCGGTTGAGCCGGAGCGGACGGCGTAACCGGCGTAATTGGTGTTTCGGGCGTAATCGGCGTTACTGGTTTCACAGGAGTTTCCGGAACTGTGGCAGTTGCGGGTTTATCTGTTGTCGGGCTTTCTGACGGTGTGTACGCTCCCGACGGAGTGAAAAACTCCTGAACCCACGATGGGCTGTATCCGCTTCCGGAGGCTCTGGCAATGCCGATGTACTTTACACGCTCGCTAAGTATGTTCGCGCGGTGTCCGGGACTGTCCATCCACGCCTTAACTACCGCCTCCGGCGACGTATAACCGTACGCGATGTTCTCCGCCGCGAACGCGTACTTTAGTCCGACTTCGCTGAATACGGAGCTGAATTGCCCTCCGTTTGGACGTGTGTGCGAAAAACTTTGCAGAACTTCATTAGCGCGGATTTGAGCCGCCGCGTACGCGTCGTTGCTCCAGGTCAGCGGCTCCAAGCCGTAGGCGGAGCGTTCAGCGTTAACAAGCTCTAATACTTTCAGTTCGGAATCGTCCGCCGCAAGCGCGGTAGCCGACATTAACACCGCTATCGCGGCGGCGCAGATGACAAGGAAAATTGTCTTTCCTAAGCGTTTCATTGGTTTTTCCCCCTCTAATTAGTGTATTTGCATTATAGCACCAATAGAGGAATTAAGGAACCCCAAAAATATTGGTAATTTTATGGGAATATTTAGGGATTAAACTACGCAACTTCTACCCTTTTTTCAGCAGCGCCTCCAAAAATCGGCTTGGCGGATTGTTCATTGTACGCCCGTAAAGCAGACGGCGTTTCGCCGCCGTTACGTAGAGTTTTTGCTTCGCTCTGGTGAACGCGACATAGCACAGACGGCGCTCCTCCTCCATTTCCTCCGGTTCGCCGATTGCGCGCTGACCGGGGAAAATTCCGTCCTCCGCGCCAGCGAGGAACACCACCGGAAACTCCAAACCTTTCGCGCTGTGAATCGTCATCATCTGCACCGAGTTACCTGCCGAGTCCGAGTTATCCATCTCGGTGTACAGCGCGATTTCGTCAAGGTACGCCGCTAACGTCGGATTCTCGGAGTTACGCGTAACGAAATCAATAATCGACGTTTTAAGCTCAAGTACGTTCTCTTTGCGAGTTTCATTTTCCTGCGTCGGCTTATCGTCCAGCATTTTTATGTAACCGCTTTTGTCCAGAATCTCGTCGTATAGCAAATCCGGACGAAGGTCTTTCGTTCTTAGGTCGTTAATAAGCTCCGCGAATCTTGCGAGCTTCGCGGCGGAGCTTTGCAGTTCCGGGTATAGCCTAATACTTTGCAGTATTTCAAATATCGGCTTAGACTCGCGTTGAGCGATTTGCGTTACCGTGTCGATGGTTTTCGAGCCAAGTCCGCGCGGCGGGTTATTCACAATCCGCAAGAGCCGTAAATCGTCGTTGGGATTCGCGACGACCGCGAGATAGCTTACGACGTCCTTAACCTCCGCGCGGTCGAAGAACCGCGTACCGCCGTAAACCTTGTACGGAATCGTAAACCGCTTCAACGCAAGCTCGAACTGTAGCGACTGAGCGTTCGTGCGATACAGCACCGCAAAATCGCGGAAGTCCAATCCCTCGCGGATTCGTTTCTGAATCTGCATAACGGCGTAATCGGCTTCGCCGCGCTCGTCCTGAGCCGTATGCAACGTCAGAGGTTCGCCGCCGCCGTTCCGCGTCCACAGCGTCTTGCCCTTACGTCCGACGTTTTCGGAGATTATCGCGTTCGCCGCGTTCAGGATATTCTCGGTGGAGCGGTAATTTTGCTCTAAGCGGATTACCCTCGCGCCCGGAAATTGCTTCTCAAAGCCGAGTATATTCTCAATCGTCGCGCCGCGAAAGCGGTAAATACTTTGGTCGTCGTCGCCGACTACGCAGATGTTACCGTAGCCGCCGCTTAACAGCTTCACGAGCTTAAATTGCAGTTTGCTCGTATCCTGATACTCGTCAACCATAACGTACTTAAACCGTCTTTGCCAACGCTCCCGAATGTCGGCGTTGTTTTGCAGCAACTTAACCGTAAGCATAATCAAATCGTCAAAATCCAAAGCGTTCGCGTCTTTCATTCGGCGCGAATACTCCAGGTAAATGCGTCCGAGTTCCTTACGGCGCAAATCCTTAGCCGCGGCGGCGGAGTCCGCGAAGTCCTCCGGCTCAATACTCTCGTCCTTAGCTTTGCTGATGGCCGAGGTCACGGCGCGAGGCGGGAAAGTTTTCTCGTCAAACTCCAAATCTTTGACAATTCGCTTTACCAGCGAGTTGCAGTCCGCGCTGTCATAAATCGTGAAGCTTTTCGTCCAAATCCCGGTTTTCTCAATGTCGCGGCGAAGTATGCTAACGCACGCGGAGTGGAAAGTTTTAGCCCAAATCTCGTCCGCGAAACCCTCTCCGAGCATAGCCGCGATTCGCGTCTGAAGCTCCTTAGCCGCCTTGTTCGTAAACGTAATCGCCAGAACCTGCCACGGCTCGGCGGGTTCAAGCGCGAGTAACGGTTGTAACCGCTCCCGCCAGTTCGGGTCGGGGTTGTCCGCGAGGTACTCCAACGCGGTTATGTCGTCCTTCGTAATGTCGGGAGGAACCTCCTCGCTGTCCGAGGCACGACCGTATTTCAGGATATTCGCGATACGGTTGATAACGACGGTGGTTTTGCCGGAACCCGCTCCGGCAAGCAAAAGCAGAGGTCCCTCCGTAGCGGCGACCGCCTCCTGCTGCATATCGTTCAGATTGCTGAACTCGCCAAGTATAGCCCGCCGCCGCGCGGCGATGAATCGTTGTGTGTCAGTCATAACCCTTAACTTTCTTATGTAAAATCAATAAACCAATCCGAAATAATAAGGCAATCAGGCAGCTCCGCATGTAATTCGTATATCTGCGCTTCGGTCAGCGGATTATTTTGTAAATACAGCGTCTCAAGATTTACAAGCGCTTTCAGCGGTTCTATGTCACTGATTTGGTTTTCGTACAAATAGAGTGTTTTTAGATTTGTCAATGCCGCAAGCGGCGTTAAGTCGCTGATTTGGTTCGTGCGTAAACTCAGCAGCTCGAGGTTCACCAACGATTTTAACGGTGATATGTCGCTGATTTCGTTCCCGTAGACATACAGGTTCTTTAGTTTCGTCATTGACGACAGAGACGACAGCGGTGTAATATCGCTGATTCCGCAGAAACCTAATTCCAACTCCGTGAGATTTGTCAGCGGCAGTAACGGCGTGAAGTCATTGAGTTTGTTGCCATATAATTTTAGTAGCGTAAGATTAGTAAGCGACCGCAGCGGTGAGAAATCACTGATTCTGTTAAACCCTAAAGTCAGCTCGGAAAGATTCGTCAG
>JAISKY010000010.1 GCA_031260745.1 Oscillospiraceae bacterium | reverse complement strand
CTCAAGCGGAGGTTCACTATGACAAGCACGGTCAGGAGTTACGCCGGTTTATCGCGCCGGAGGCGAAAGTTCTGATAGTGGACGATATTACTACGAATCTGCTTGTCGCGGAGGGTTTGATGTCGCAGTACCAAATGGAGATAACTACCTGTACGAACGGTAAGGACGCGATACGGCTTTCCGAGGACATTGATTTTGATATAATATTTATGGACCACATGATGCCGGAGATGGACGGATTGGAAGCGACAGCGAGGATTCGCGAGAACGGTTTCGCTAACCCGATATTGGCGCTTACGGCGAACGCGATTCGCGGGGTTGACGAGATGTTCAGAGAATCGGGAATGAACGGTATGTTGGTAAAACCAATCGACACCGGAAAGTTACATAGCGCGTTGGAACAATGGTTGCCAAAGGAAAAACAAAAACGCGTTACAGCGGAAGAATATTCCACTATCCGCGTAGCACCGGACGAAAGTTCCGGTATTCCTCAAATCGACGGTTTGAATTACACAATCGGGATAAAACTTGCCGGAGGTGAAATCGAATTTTACAAAAAGGTATTGGGGACGTTCGCGGGTAACGCCAGAGAATACGGTAGGACAATCCGGGATTGCCTTGAAAGCTCCGACGCGAAATTATTCACGACAAGCGTCCACGCTTTGAAAAGCGCGTCGTCAAACATCGGCGCGGAGCGCCTTTCGTCAGTAGCGGAGGAGCTTGAAAACTACGGCAGGAATAGCGATTGGGATAAGATACGCTCCGATACTGCGGATTTTCTGACTAATCTTGACAGGCTTGCCGACGCGATAGACAAGTATCTCGGTCAGGTTTCTAACGGCGCGCCCGACGACGAAGATACGGAGTTCCTGATTAACAGCCTTGAAGCGATTTCAAGCTCGGCTGAAGCCTGGGATGTGGACGCTACCCAAACCGCGCTTAACGCGCTGAACGCGAAAGTGTGGAACTCGGAAACCGACGCTATAATAAAGAGAATCTCCGAATACGCTCTATGCGGGGATTTCGACGATGCCGCCGAGCTTGCCGCCTCGACCGCCGCGCGACTGCGCGCGGATTCGTAACGCGGAGTAAAAAGTGCTTGACATTCGGGGCGATTTGATTTATATTTATTGCAGCGGAGGCGAATGTGACTTCATCAAGCCTAAAGACGTATTTTATCGTTTTGCTCGTGATTGTAAATCTGCTGTTTATTGGGTTGGTGGTAACGGACGTGTGGGACGTAACTAGTTCCGAGGCGCTTGGGCAGGACGATTTAGCGTTGATTTATCAAAACTCCGGAGTTGAACTCGCGGAGGACGCGTATGACAGCAAGGCAGACCGTCTTGCCGGCGGTCGCGTGACCAGAACCGGAGAGGCTGAACTTTCGTTCACCGAGCGCGTACTTGGCGTAGGAACCAAAGCGGAGGACCGCGGCGGCAGTAACGTGTATTACATAGGAACTAACGGTATCGCGAATTTCCGCGCCGACGGTTATTTTGAGATTACGCTTCCGCACTCGTCAAGCGGCGGTAAAAAATCTTTGTACGCTCAAGCGGAGGAATTTGCCGGAACACTGGGGCTAAAACTCGGAAAACTCAGCACGGCGGGACGTTCATTGTCCTATGTCCTGTTGCGCGGCGATACGGAGGTAATCAACCAGTACGTAAAATTCGAGTTCGGAATCGCCGGAGGCGTTACTATTTCAGGCGTGTATGTGTTGGGCGATGAAACCGAAACCGGAGCGTATGATTACGCCGACATATTTACGGCGTCGCTGAAATTTTTGCGTGAAATTGAGGCAAGCGGTATTTTGTGCGGCAGCGTGACGGGTATTAAAGGCGTATACATATTTGAAAGCTCGGCGTATGTTCCCGCGTGGAGGTTTGACACCGACGCGGGCGTTTTCATACTTAACGCTATATCTGGCGAACTGTATCAGGAATAATCGCGGTATGTGACGCCGGCATAACAAAACAATCGGAGGATTAAAATGGA
Source organism: Oscillospiraceae bacterium (assembly GCA_031260745.1). GTDB lineage: Bacteria > Bacillota > Clostridia > Oscillospirales > Oscillospiraceae > JAISJH01. The sequence goes on along the minus strand of JAISKY010000010.1, from coordinate 3,425 downwards.
GCGCTATCTTTCATATTACTTCGCTAACTTAGAGGACTTTCCGTTTACGGATATATTCGGCGGCTGTGAGTTTCCGTGGCAGGTTTTGCTGCGCGTTAAGGAATTGATGAAAAGCGGACAAAATCGTATCGGAGCGGGCAGCGTAATTCACCCAAGCGCGGAAATCAAAGGTCCGGTGTGGATTGGAGAGAACGCCGAAATCGGTCACGGAGCGTTAATCCGTCCGTATACGGTCGTCGGCAACAATTGCTCCGTCGGTCACGGCAGCGAGGTCAAGCACAGCATATTGCTGAACGGCTCTAAAGTCGCGTCGCTCGCGTTCGTCGGCGACAGTTTTCTGGGCAAATCCGCAAGGATTGGCTCCGGAGTGATAACCGCTAACCGCAAGTTTAACCAGTCGAATGTAACAGTCAAGGGCGAGGACTTAAACTCTGATTACTTCGGACTGGTGCTTGGCGACAACTCCAGACTTGGCGCGAATTCGGTAACTCAGCCGGGAACTCACATCGGGCGATTTACGTGGGTGTATCCGCTGACGAACATACGAGGTTTCGTACCCTCAAACAAACGCGTGTACCACGAGCGCGCGCTGACGATGGAAGAAAACGAATCACTGGAGCTTAGTTAAATTATGATTGAAAAATACTTGGAGCGAGTCGGGTATTCCGGCGAACTTACGCAAACCTACGAAACGCTTTACGCGTTGCACACGGCGCACGTGTTCAATATTCCGTTCGAGAATCTTGACGTGTTTTACGGGCGTACGATTTCGCTTGACGAGGACGCGTTGTTCGACAAACTTGTCAACAGACGGCGCGGCGGCTATTGCTTTGAGATGAACGGATTGTTTTCGATTGTGTTGAAAAAACTCGGCTTCAAGGCGCGTAATCTGCTTGCGAGAACCGCGTTCGGCGGAGATTACTCGGCGAAATTGCATCAGGTTATTTCCGTTGAAATAGACGAGAAAACGTATTTAGCGGACGTTGGCTACGGCAACGAGGGAATCGCGGCTCCGCTGTTGCTTGACGCGGACGGCGCAGACACGGAGCAAACGCGCTTCTCGGAAACTTACCGTTTTACTCGCGACCCTCGCTTCGGTTACGCGCTTGAACGTAAAGTCAGCGGCGGTTTCACGCCGATGTACGCGTTTACGACCGAGGAATGTATTCCCTCGGATTTCGAGGTCGCGAACCACTACACGTCTACTCACCCGAACTCGTTTTTCAAGATGGCGGGTTTTATTACGATGCCGACTGCGTCCGGCAGAATAACGCTAACCGGACGGCATTTGAAAATAAACGAAAACGGTCAAATAACCGAGCGTGAAATTACCGGGGAATCGGAATTTGCCGCGTTTTTGTCGGAACAATTCGGGCTTGATATTGACGCGATTAAAAAAATTTGAAAAAATTAAAAAAGACTATTGACATTGTCGTAATAATGTGCTATTATAATGACAGGTTAGTTTTAGCTAACTTTTTTAGGCGACATAAGTTAGTTGTAGCTTACTTAATTTGTAAACCGGGCGGTGAATATTATGCCATTAACGATAGCGGTTCTGGGTGAGGAAAATTCCATCAAACGTATCGGCGGTCAGCCCGAAACGCGGAAGTTTCTTGAGAATCTTGGTTTTGTTCCCGGCGCGAGCGTCAGGATTGTCAACGAAATCAGCGGTAATATTATTGTCAGCGTGAAAGAGTCACGCATCGCGCTCAGCCGCGAAATGGCGTCGAAAATAATGGTCTGAAGGACGGAGGTATACGACAGTGCAAACGCTTAGAACAACAAAACCCGGCGATACTGTTCGGGTAACGAAGATTGGCGGCAGCGGTCCGCTGAAGCGCCGTATTATGGAGATGGGGATTACGGGCGGCGTTGAGGTGCTTGTGCGTAAAGTCGCTCCGCTTGGCGACCCCGTGGAAGTTATGGTTAGAGGCTATGAGCTTTCACTGAGAAAAGCCGACGCGGAACTGATTGAGGTAGAGTAACGAAGTGTAAAAACTTCGTATTTTACGAACGACATATTAGCCGCAGCTAACTAAAACTTGACGCGTAGCGGAAAAAAAGATTCGAGAGGAGTACATATATATGGCAATAACAATCGCGCTTGCTGGAAATCCGAACAGCGGCAAAACTACGCTGTTTAACGCGCTGACAGGCGCGAATCAGTTCGTGGGAAACTGGCCCGGCGTTACCGTGGAAAAGAAAGAGGGCAAACTCAAAGGCCGCAAGGACGTTACGATTACCGACTTGCCCGGAATTTACTCGCTGTCGTCGTACACTCCGGAGGAAGTTGTTTCTCGGAACTACCTTATTGACGAGCGTCCGGACGCGATACTTAACATCATCGACGGTACAAACTTAGAGCGTAACCTGTTTCTTACAACGCAGTTGGTTGAGATGGGAATCCCGGTTGTACTCGCGGTCAATATGATGGACGAGGTCGATAAACGCGGCGATAAGATAAACGCGGAAAAGCTCGAATCAGAGCTTGGCTGCAAGGTCGTCGAAATCTCCGCGCTTAAAGGCGACGGAGTAATGGACGCCGCGATGGCGGCGGTTGACGCGGCGAACAGCGGCGAAATTACGACTCACAACAGCTTTTCGGGTACAGTGGAACACGCGCTGGCTCACATTGAGGACGCGATGCCGCATAATTTCCGCGACGGTCAGCAACGCTTTTTCGCGATTAAACTATTCGAGCGCGACGAGAAAATTATCGCTAAACTGGGTTCAACCAAAGAACAGATTAGTCAGGTCGAAACTATAATCGCGGCGGTTGAGGCGGAGTTTGAAGACGACTGCGAGAGTATCATTACTACGGAGCGTTACCGCTACATAGACTCGATTATAAAAGACTGCGTGAAACTCGCGCGTAAGGGCAGTCTTAGTATATCCGACAAAATCGACAAAATCGTTACTAACCGTTGGTTAGCGTTACCGATTTTCGCGGCGGTAATGTTTATCGTCTACTTTGTGTCGGTAACTACGGTCGGTACGATAGCCACCGACTGGGCAAACGACGGAGTATTCGGCGACGGCTGGCACCTGTTCGGAATCGGAGCGTCCGCGTACGAGGAATCCGTCGGCGAGTTTGAGGACGGAGCAATCGCCGAAGAACCCGACCCTGCTGATTTCGGCGTTTGGGTTCCCGGTATACCGGTATTACTCGGTGATTTCTTAGAATCCGTAAACTGCGCCGAGTGGCTTCAAGGTTTGATTCTTGACGGAATTGTTGCGGGCGTCGGAGCGGTACTCGGATTCGTGCCGCAAATGCTGATACTGTTTATTTTCCTCGCGTTCTTAGAGTCGTGCGGATATATGGCTCGAATCGCGTTTATAATGGACAGGATTTTTCGGCGGTTCGGATTGTCGGGCAAGTCGTTCATACCTATACTTATCGGAACGGGTTGCGGAGTGCCGGG
>JAISKY010000271.1 GCA_031260745.1 Oscillospiraceae bacterium | reverse complement strand
CGCATCGTCCAGTCCCGGCTCTAAAAACGGAAGTTTTCCGCAAGAAATTGTTTCCGTTCGGTTTTCGTTAATATCATAGCCATAAACTTCGTAACCTTTTTCAGCAAAGCCGAGTGCGGTCGTAAGCCCGACAAAACCTAAGCCGATTACTGCGACTTTCAGAGAATTATCGGGTTCAATTCCTACAGAGTGATATATTTCATCGCTTAATTCAAGCAACGCAGAGTCGCTTGGATAGAATACGTTCGCCGCGATAATGCTTATCATCGCGCCGTCATAGTCTTGCGCTAAATTTGATAAATACGCTCGTAAATACAGAACGTCGCGGTCGTATAGCAAACTCAACCCCAAATTCGATAATCCCGACAGAACGGTTTCCAAATCTCCCGAGTCCATAGCATCGAATAGTGATTGCTTAAATTCTTGGGTTTCTGCGCTGTCTGAATTTACTGTCTCGAGAAAGGTATTTTTATCTGCGAGCAATACAGCCGGAGGTTTCTCACAATTCGGCAATAATCCCATAACATATCGCTCGCCTTTGTGTATTCCAATTCCGCTGATATTGTCTGGGTCGAATATTGAGGAGAAATACAGCAGATAGTCACGAATTGCGAGTTCACGGCTGTCGATATTTAGTAATCCAAACAAGCGATAAGAATACAAGTTATAATACCCAAAGCGCTCTTGATGTGGTATACTTTTTGTAATATTGACGGTTGAATCGGCGATGCCTTGATAAATCATATCTCGCAAGTTATACGGTAGTTTGCTATAGTATTCAGCTAATAACGGGCTTGACGTGGTGTTTTGCAACAGAGCAAAGCGTTCCTGCGCGGAAGATTTATCTGCGCGACCAGCTATAGATATGCAGTTTTTCACACAAGTCAGATGACAGCCGTACAGAATGCTTAGATTTTGCGACGACAGTTTCTTCCAATGCTGAAAGAGTTTCATCCCCTCGCGAATAACCAAATCATAGCCGCGAGATCTGTTGGGATTAGCTCGCGATTGAAACGCTCCGCTAACGCGAATCAAATATGTATGCAAAGGTTTGTCAAAACAGACGATTCTATTTGCAATTTGCATATAACGGAAACAAAAATAGGTGTCATTACCATTACTGAGGTAATAAGGCTTAGCAGTTAAGAACCCAGTATATTCACGGTATTTCGAGGTTCTAAAAAGTTTAGCCCACACTTGACTGACACATGGGTAAAATTTCGACCAATTGTCCGCTATAGCCGATGGATTTTTACCTATGAACAGGGGCGGTACGCTTGGTGATTTTTGAGTAGGATTATTTTCAGCTACCTGCATAGTTCCACAAACCGCCATATCCGCGTCATACTTTTTTGCATAGTTGTAGATAGTTTCGGCAAACGTCAGGTCGTAAGTATCATCACTATCAAGCGTAGTAAAATATTCTCCGTCTATATTATCCCACACGTCATAACCACGATAACTTAGTAACTCACTATTGGGTTCGTCGACACTATTCATCTTGTTCTTCAACAAAACTACCCGCGAATCCTGAGCCGCATAGCGTTCCAAAATCGTGCCGGTGCCGTCCGTGCAACCGTTATCAAGTACGACCCACTGAATATCCCGAAGTGTTTGGTTGAGTATATTCTCAGCGGACCAGCCTAATTTCGAGTTGTCGTACTCACTGATTTGCTCTTTGCTGAAAACCTCGTAAGTCCGCGTTCCGTATTGGGTCGTGTAGGTCACGCGGTCGCCGAGAGCTAAGTCTTTGACGAAGCTGAAATACGCCGCTCCGCCGCGATTATGTCCGGCTAGAGCGCAGTTGCCGTCCCACGCGGAAGTCGCGGAAAAATGACCGGCTCCGATTTTTAGATTGTCAAGCGATTCGCCCTCGTAAACTTTGATAGTCTTATTGATTTTTTCAACATACAGCGTACCGATACTGCCGTCCTCGTAGTATAAAGGTACGGTATTAACTTCGCTAAGTTGTGACGTAGAGGGCAAAAGCGTTACGCTGTTAATGCCCGGAACATAATCCTCGCCGCCGTTCGGCGGTAGGTCTTGGTCTTGGTGAACAAACCCGCTTTCCGGCAAATTGTCGTGGTACGGACTGCTCGGCTCGGTCGGAATGTTGCCACTGAACACTCCGTAGGGCGGCGGGAGCGCCGCCGCGTCCTTGTTGCGACGAATATTCGCGCTCATTGGGTCGGGAACGACAGGTTCATCGTAGCTTGTCGCTCCGCCGAATCCGTTGAGTGTATCGCTGCCGCTCCCGAATTCATACGCCGCGAACGCCGGAATTGTCGTTGCCGCCGTCAGCACAATCGCTAACAGCAGGGTTAATAGTTTTCTCATTTTTTGGAAATTACCTTTCTTAATAATAATAGATTTTTAGCGTCGGGTTGTCAAATATTTTCGCTATCACCCTCTTTCACACGTTCCTCCGCAAGCCGGCAGTAATCGGGGTTGAGGTCAATCCCAATATAGCGTCTGCCGAGCTTTTTAGCCGCAACTCCGGTAGTTCCGCTCCCAAAAAACGGGTCGAGAACAATGCCGTTTTCAGGACTTCCCGCGAGTATGCAGGGCGTGATTAGTTCGACAGGGAACGCGGCGAAATGCGCTCCGCGATACGCTCTAGTACTGACGCTCCAAACGTCGCGGAGATTGCGGGTTGTTGACGGGTCGAAATCGGGTATGGCGGCACGAGGTAGGTTTATTTTTTGCGTAGCCTGTCCGGGAATACCGTTAGCGTACTTGTTTTTAGAGGAACGTCCACGTTTCATTCGCTCGATTGTTGACGGAGCGACCGGCTGCCTAACCGCGTCTTGGTCGTAGTAATAACGCGGCGACTTCGACAACAGCAGAATGTGCTCATACGAGCGAGTAGGGCGGTCGCGGCAGCTTTCGGGGAGCGCGTTCGGCTTGTGCCAGATAATGGCACTGCGGAGATACCAACCATCGTCTCGCAACGCGAACGCCAGCGCAAATGGTACGCCTATTAAATCTTTAACCATACAGCCTTTTGGCGATCCCTCCCTCGGCACGCTGTTTTGCGCTTCGGGGCTGTTGGCTCCGACTCCCGGATTTTTCGATTGCTGTCTCGGCGCGTTCGTCCCGGTCGCGTAGGTATCCGCAATATTCACCCACAGCGTACCGTCGCCGCGTAGCACGCGCTTGACTTCACCGAATACTCCGACAAGCCTTGATATGTATTCGTCGGGAGTAGTTTCAAGCCCGATTTGACCGTCCACGCCGTAATCGCGCAGTCCGTAGTACGGCGGGCTTGTCACACAACAGTTGACGCTTTCAGCCGGGAGCGTCCGCAAAACTTCAAGCGCGTCGCCGCAAATAATCCTGTTTTCGTCCATAACTCGCCCTCCTAAAAATCCACCTCGAAACGATATTTGCCACCGTCACCGCATACAATATGCTGAAAAGTTCTGTCTCCGTATCTGACGGTAACGGTCTTTCCGAATAGTCTTTTAGCCGCTAGTCTGTCAAGAACTAGAATAAAACTGTCGCCCGATGTTTTACCCTCAAATTTTGTTAGGTCGATAACCGTACTGCTAAGAGCGACGCGGGTTTTGCCGATTGGCAGCGCTTTTCCGTTTTTTAGTACGACAACTTTGACGTTACGCCGCAGGAACAAGAGGTAGGCAAGTCCGCATAACAACGCGATACCTACGCATAACGCTATCGGGAACAGATTAACGGATTTTTGAGGTTCCTCCGGCAAATCCGTGACAACAACAGTCTCCGGCGTAGGTTCGGGAGTTGGCGGAGCTATTTGCGTACCCTCAAAATATGCGATATAGAGGGTTTTACCCGTGACGAGCTTGGTAATCGTACCTTTATATTCAGCAGTAGTAACGTATCCGGTTATAACGGTTTTACTGCCGGTCGCGGTATAGGTCGCGAACGCCGTATAGTATTCCGGCAAAGCGTCGTAGTCAACCGCGACTGTATTGCCTGCTTTCCAGTCAACATTAGCGAGGGTCAGAGTTCTGCCGTTGTCAGTAATCGTCTTTGGTATCAGCGACGTGTCCGCGCTAGATAAGCGCGGATATTCCCGCTTCGCCGAAACGGTGTAGCTGTTCGTCTTTGTTCCCGCCGTTTCCACTTGAATTGTGGAAATATCCAGTAAGAGAACGCCACAATAGCCGTCGTCGTCGGCAAAGTCAAGTGTTGGCGTAAGCTGCCCGATAATTTCCGTCATATCCTTTGTTTCGGTTTCGATAGAAACGGCCTCAATATGTTCCCGCGTATCGGCGGCTGAGGTCTCTTTTTTGATTACGTCCGTAATCTCGAAACGCCAACCATCGCGCTCGAACGCGGCGCGGGGTATACTCTCCGGGTTCTCGCTCTCGCCGAGTTCGTAAGTCTTAATAATCCAGCGTGTTCCGTTTTCCTCAACTCCGCTAACGTCCACAGGGTATAGCAAATCCGGCGCAACCTCCGGTTCGGAATCCGGCGTTGTGACAGGTTCCTCCGGCGCGGGTTGTTCAAATGTCGGAGGTAACATTGGCTCAAACGCGTTTATCGGAGCCGTTGCCGTTGGCGTGGGGTAGCTCGGCGGTTCTCCGTTGTAGAGTGCGTCCACCGTGTCCGTTGCGTATGCCGCGACGCTCCCGAATAGGAGCGCGGCGGCGATAATTAGCATAATTATTATGCGTGTTAATGCGTGTTTCATTGCTCAAGTTCCTCACTTT
>JAISKY010000215.1 GCA_031260745.1 Oscillospiraceae bacterium | reverse complement strand
CGCTCCGTCAAACGAATAATATATACTCGCGCCCGCAGTTCCGCAGGATATTGTTATCGTAAGAGTATCGCCGGAAACGCTGATACTCGCGGACGGTTCCGCGACGGTTCCGAGCGATTTGAGTTCGGGCGCGTTTTCCTGTTCAAGCAAGAGATTATACGTCCACTTGAAATTGTCGAACGACGTTCTGTGAGCCGCCATAAGGTCTGCTTCCGTCATCGGCAGACTTAACCGTAACGCGGTTTCGTCTGATAGCATAGCTTTCAGACTGCCCGCCGCGATGCCGCCGTTTGCCTTGATAATATCCGCGATTCCGATTTCCGTTGACGCGACAAGAGAATCCGTAGTCGTTCTGCCGGAGAACGATTCCGTCGCGAGAATCGGAATGGTCACAACTCCGCCGTCAAAAACCGCGCGTTTATCCGCGTAGTATTTATCTGTGTCTTTGTATTTTTCGTTGTACTCGTCGAGTGTCACGCCGAATTTGGATATGTCCTCTCCGGCTTCTTGAGGGCTTGCCCGAAAGCTATTTAATAGTTCCCAGCCCGTGTTCCACGCATTGAACAAACCCTCGAAGTAGTAACGCTTCACGCCGTATAGTTCATTGTACGTCCAACTTCGGTTATAATTTCCGTAGCTGTCCGTTGCCATTAGCCGCAACGTATCGTTGCCGGAGAATCCGAGCTTGTCCGCGCCCTGTACCGCTGTAACGCTTTTCACATAGTTGACAAACTCCGGCACGGTTACGCCGCGAGCTTCGCAGTATTGCGTAGTCGGGTAGTTGTCGGTCGAGCTTATGTAGTAGTTAGCTCCGTCAGCCTGCCCGTGGGAAATGGCTTTCAAATCGTCCAGCGGAATGACTTTCAGCAGTACGTTCTTGCCCTCTGCGTTCTTAGCGTAGAAGAACACGTTTTCAGCTTTCGCCGACTCCGTTGTTTTAGCCGACACAGGCAGCGTAACGCCAAACAACAATGCGGCGATTAGGATTGTTGATAGTAATCTCTTTTTCAATTTGTCACTCCTGTTACAATATATTTGCGTAATATCGCCATTCTAAGTATTATATCTTTTTTGCCTTACGTCCTACAGTACGCTCCTGTCAAGTATAACTTTTCTTACGCAAGTGAGTACTTTTGCAAAACAATTACCTTTTGCAGTATACCACACAATAACGCATTATGCAAATAAATTTTGTTGTAATTTCACCAACATATAACCGTCGCGTTTCAGCGGCAGACTTTGAGCAACACAAAACAACCGCGCTTTTTTACAGCGCGGTTGCGGTTACGGTTAACGCGGCAGAGTCGTTGGCTATACGTTGTTCAGCCAGTCGATTAGTGTGCTTTTTACCGGTTCGCCGTTGATATCGGCATAGAAACTGCCGTCGTCGTACAGCAGATTGTTGAACATCGGAATCCACACGCAATGGTCGTGAGGTATAACGCTTTTACCGTCCGGCATTTTGTAGCCCTTGGGCAGTTCCAAAAATCTTGTGTCCGTGCCGGAGGCTTCAGCGTTTTTCAAAAGGTCAGGCATAATCTTCAGCACCGCTTTTGTTATTCCGGAGTCGCCCTCGCCAACGATTGTCCAAATCGGGAGCTTCGAGAACTTGTCAAGCTCGTCCTCCGGCGGCAAATATGAAATCGTCGGACAGCACGGCACCGCCGCCGCGAAGTAGTCCGGACGCGCTCTTAACATCAGCCACGTCATACCGCCGCCCATTGAGTACCCTCCGACGTAAACGCGGCTGCGGTCAGCGTTCGGGTGCTTGTCAAGGAAATCGTCAATCGCAAGGAATAACGGTTCCACGTGAGCGTCATTCCACGTAAGTCCGTGACCGTCGCGTAAGTCCTCGTTGGCTCTGGGAACGATAAGGAACGCCCCGCCCTCTTTGAACTGTGACTGGTATTTTTCGTTCGCCCAACTCGCGATGGGATTCCACTCAAAGTGGCTCGTCCACAGCGACGAACCTCCGTGCAAACCGTGAAGCCATACAAATACGGGATATTTGGAGCTTTCCGGCGGCTGATAATACGTGTATTCAATCGCCAGTCCCGATTTAGGTTCAGCCGGACCCCACGCGGATTTGAACTTATGTATTTCAGGAAGTAAAGGACTGCTTTCGCCGCGCATCATCTGACGGAAAATGTACATTTCCTCGATAGCTCCGCCGTCGTTCAGCTTTATGAACCAATTACCGCTCCAATCAGCTTCAAGGTCGGAGATTTTAGTTTTGTAGTCCGCAAGCACGACGCCGTTTTCCACTATGTACGCTAACGCGTCCGGAATAAACGCGTACTCTTTGAGGTCTACGCCGAGTTTGATTACCCCGTCTTTAGGCGCGGAAACCGAATACCCCGAAATCAGGCTATCGTCGATTCTGGTTTGTTCAATGTAGCCGTCCGAGTTAAACGTACACTCGAACGGTCCGGGCCATATAGCAAAGCCCTTGTTGCCGAACAGGTCTTTTTCCGGCAGGACTCTGACGGTAGTTAAGTCGCCGTCAATAATCGCGTGATAGATACTGTGTTCCGGCAATACGGGCGAAGCCTTAATTCGGATTACCCCGTTCAGCGCTTCAACTCCGGAAAAACACACCAGTTTTGTCATTATATCTTACCTCCAAATAGGATAAATTTACTATGTACTACTCTTGACTTTCCAACCGAGGTCTAATGCCGCCGTGGATTTTACGCGTCCGCGTTAACGCGGTAAAACCCTCCGCAACAGCGACTGTGAGTAGATTATACAACATATTTTCTGGAAATGCAAGATAAACTTGTAAACGCGGAGCGATTCTTTGCCGCCGTGAAATCTAAAGAAAGACTTGACAAGAAAATCGCGGCGTGATATACTAGCCGTAGCGTATTCATTCGTCGGCGCGGACCCGATACAGGGATTCGCGCCGGTTTATATTTAGCTGAGACGCTTAGAAAAAGGTGTTTAACTTATGAACGAACTTCTGCTCCTAAAAGAAGGAGAACTTACTCTAAAAGGGCTTAACCGCAAAAACTTTGAGGATTTCCTTATCAACAATCTCAAGCGTAAGCTGAAACCTTACGGAGATTTCAGCTTTAGCGCGGCTCAAAGTATCGTTTACGTCGAGCCTAAGTCCGGCGGTTGCGATATGGATACCGCGTTTGAGCTTGCGTGTAAAACTTTCGGAGCGGTCGGAGTATCGCGCGCCCGCGCCTGCGCTAAGGACAAGGACGCGATTACGGAGTGCGCGAAGTCGTTCCTGCGTAACGAGTTGCTGGCGGCAAGTTCTTTTAAGGTCGAGAGCAAACGCGCGGACAAGCGGTTTCCGATGACGTCAATTGAGCTTTCGCAGTATGTCGGCGGCGAACTTGCGGAGGCGTTTCCGAACGTCAAAGTGGACGTTCACAATCCGGAACTTACCGTCAACGCGGAGGTTCGCGACGATTTCGCGTATGTGCATTATACGTTGGCTCCGACAGTTTCTGGCAGGGCAACGCTCAACGGCGGAAGCTCGAAAGGAGCGGGAGGGCTTCCGGTCGGAAGTTCCGGCAGAGCCGTCGCGATGCTATCCGGCGGTA
>JAISKY010000190.1 GCA_031260745.1 Oscillospiraceae bacterium | reverse complement strand
ACGGCACCCAAAGATACCCGACAATATTGCCGAAACCGTCCGTGATAATCTCCGCGATTGTTCGGTCGTCGGTAACGCTCCCGGTAAGCGCGTCTAGGAATCCGTAAATTTGGCTTGGTAAACCTAACCACTCGCTTTGGTAGTCGTTATACGGCATTTCCCTTTTCCAAGGGCTGTCACACTCGTAGTTTATTCGGCAATGCCTTTCAAGTACATAGTCTTTGTCTTTACTCAAATCAATATTTCTGTGAATCAATTTCATAGTATTTATCTCCAATCTTATAGTGAAAATATATTTATCTTATCACTCCCGTCCCCTGATGAAAACACACGCAGAGGCGCGGTATACCGCGCCCCTGCGTTACCCCCCTACCCTACTCGCCGCCTTCGACGAGCGAACGCAAACTACCGTTGCCGTACTGCAAAACGCGGTTGACGCGGCTGACAATCACACTGGACACTTTCACCTCGTCGATTATTTCCTGATATGTTTTGCCCTGACACAGCAGTTTAGCCGTGAGCCAGCGATGCTCCAACGCGGCAAGCTCCGCCGGAGAACATATATCCTCAAAAAACGCTTTACATTCCTCGGGCGTTTTAAGCCCGGCAATCGCTGAATACAGTTCCATCAGTTTTTTATTATTGTTTCCAAAACGTCTACGGCTCCGTCAATGTCCGTCGCGGAGGTATTAATGCAGACGTCGTACTGACTTAGGTCAAAACGAGGAATCCCGGTATAGAACTTGTGATAATATGACCTGCCCTTGTCGATTTTGGAAAGTTCCGCCTCCGCCTTAGCCGCTTCGTAGCCGTATACGGAGATAATGCGGCTTAGCCGGTCCTCTTTATCACCGTAAACTAAGGCTCTAAGTAAACGCGGGTCGCCTTTTAGGATATATCCGGCGCAGCGTCCGACGATAACGCAGTCGCCGAAACGAGCGACCTCTCGTATTACTTCGCTTTGAGCTAAGTACGCGCGGTCATTAACCGGCAGAGAATATTGAAGGTTCATACCGGAGTTGACGTACGCCGATGTAGACAGATTTGCCAGATTTGAGAAAAATGACGGTTTATCGTCCTCCGAACGCTCGATGTATTCAGGACTGAGCCCGCTTTTCTCTGCCGCCATTTGGATTATTGCGCGGTCGTAGTAGCGGAATCCAAGCCTGTCGGCAAGTTCTTTACCGATAATGCGGCCTCCGCTTCCAAACTCGCGCGATAACGCGATAACAGAATAACTCATAGTATCAGCCTCCTTTTTTCCTATGAATAAATTATACAACAAATCCTTTCATTTGTCAATAGAGTTTTTACAATTTGCCTACTGTACAAGTGTCAGGTTATATGATATAATTGCTAATATGAGTAAGAAATATCAAATAATAAACGCGCATTGTCACGTTTATCCTCCGAAAATAGCCAGAAAAGCCGCGGAAAATATAGGGAAGTTTTATCGGTATCCCGTGCCGGAATACGAGGGCGGCGAACCCGGAACTTTTGAAGCGTTGCTCGACGAGTGCCGCAAAGTCGGTATTGACGCGTGCTGCGTCAGCGGAGCCGCTACCGCTCCGGAACAGGTCGTTGCGGTCAACGATTTCCTGATTGGCGTAGGGCAAGATATTACTGACGTTACGCTGTATCGGTTTGGTACGGCTCACCCGGATTTCGCAAACATCGGCGACGAGCTTGCGCGTATGCGCCGCGAGGGTTTGCTCGGAATAAAATTGCACCCTGATTGCCAAATGTTTAATATTGACGATTCCGGCGCATACGCTATATATGAGGCCGCGCAAACCTTAAATCTGCCGATTTTGATGCACTTAGGCGACGAAACTCACGATTACTCGGCTCCGCGCAGAATGATTAAGGTATGCGGCGAGTTTCCCCGGCTTAGGTTTATCGCCGCGCACATGGGCGGCTATCGGGATTGGGATAACGGACTACTCCTAAAAGGGATTGATAATGTTTGGTTTGATACTTGCTCCACTCAGTCTATAATAACTCCGGAGCGTATGCGTAATCAAATCCGAGCGTTCGGGGCGGAACGGTGCTTTTTCGGGACGGATTTCCCGCTGTGGAACACAGATAAAGAGTTAGACGCTTTTCTTAATATAGGGTTGACGGAATCAGAGAACGAAAAAATACTCGCGCGCAATTTTAAGGAGTTCATTAGTGCGTAAACGACAAACATTTTTACAGGGCGCGGCTATTCTCGCGGTAACGGCGGCGCTGGTTAAGGTCTTAGGCGCGATATATAAGATTCCGCTTGGGAATTTGCTGGGCGACGACGGCTTCGCCCATTTTTCCGTGTCTTATCATATCTATACGCTTCTGCTGACCGCTTCGGTAGCCGGACTTCCGACGGCTTTAAGCCGTCTGATTGCAAAAGCCGATACGGAGGGCAGTAACGCGGAAATGCGGAGCTTGTTTTGCTCCGCGCGAAACGCGTTTCTGGTTTTAGGCATACTTGCCACTACGGTAATGTGGTTCGGCGCGGAACAACTAAGCGTATGGATGGGCGACGCGGACGCGGCGTTAAGTATCAAGGCTCTTGCGCCCAGTATCGTGCTTGTCTGCCTAATGAGCGCGTACCGCGGTTACTCGCAGGGTCTGTCCGATATGATTCCGACGTCGGTTACTCAGGTTATCGAAACCTTGGGTAAACTGATAATCGGAATGACGGCGGTATGGTGGCTTACAAGCAACGGCTACGGACTTCCGGAAGCGTCGGCGGGCGCAATCTTCGGAGTAACTTTCGGTTCCGTAATCGCGTTCCTGTATATGGTTATCAAAGTAAAACCTCCGCAAAAAACCGAGGGTAAACGGCGTTCCTCATTAGGCAGACTGCTTACGATAGGAATCCCGATAACACTCGCGGCGTGCGTACTTAGTATACTCGCGGTGGTTGACGACAAACTTGTGCTTAACGGTCTGCAAAGTATCGGAGTATACACTACCGAACAGGTGATGGAGCGTTACGGAGCGTTCTCCAAGGTTCAGACGCTGTTCAATATCCCAAGCAGTTTCATTGTGCCGTTAACGATAAGCGTAATTCCCGCGATTGTTTCTCGACTGACGTCGGGCAACAAATCCGCCGCGAAGTCCGTAACCGAAACCGCGCTTAAACTGACGTTTTTGCTCGGACTGCCCGCCGGAGTCGGGCTTAGCGTCCTGTCTACCCAAATTGTCAACGTAATTTACCCGCAAATCCACTACGAAGCCGCGACACTGCTGATGATTTTGGGTATCGCGTCGTTTTTCTCCTGTCTGACGCTGGTTACGAACGCGGTACTGCAAGCCTACGGTTACGAACGCGTACCGATGATTACTATGCTTTTCGGAGGTGTGACGAACGCGGCTATTACGTACTTTACCACTCCGATTTTGGACATTCGCGGAGTCGCGATTGCTACAATCGCGGGTTATGTCGTTATCTGCGCGTTGAACCTTGTAATACTTCGTATCAAGGCTGATTTTCATATTCCGGCGTCGTTCCTAAAACTACTGTTTGCGAGCGCGGTGATGGGAGCGGCGGCATATTTCGGCTATTACGCGATTGAGCGCGTTATACCCCGTACGATAATCGCGCTCGGCGGAGCTATTATACTGGCGGTCATCGTGTACTGCGCTTTGGTACTCGCGCTGAAGATAATTACTCGTCAGGATTTGTCTTTCATACCTAAAGGTGAAAAATTCGCTAAAATCTTGCGTTTGAAATAAACCGCGTACGCGTCGGGCATAATTATTGGGTGTCTTTACGATACCCAATAGTATTTTTTTGAATTATGTTAAGTAAATTGCGTATTTAGGCTTGCGCTTTTTTGTTATCTATGCTATAATAAGAAAACTACGGTAGAAAATAAGATTGGTGCGTATTTCATA
>JAISKY010000175.1 GCA_031260745.1 Oscillospiraceae bacterium | reverse complement strand
TAATATTTTATTTTGTTGTTTTGCAAAATTTAGATACGCTGCGCGAATCACATTTACCCTAGCTTAGAGTAACGACGACCGTACCGTTTTCCAAAAGCGCGCCTTTGGCAACGTGTACTTTCTTTACGGTTCCGGCGGCCGGAGCGGTAATCTCGGCTTCCATTTTCATTGCCTCGAAAATCAACAGAACCTGACCGGCTTTTACCTGTTCGCCTTCGGCTACGGCTATCGACAGTACCGTGCCAGCCATAGGAGCCGTCACATCTCCGGAACCGGCAGCCACTTTCGGAGCCGGAGCCGCTTTTGCCGCCGGTTCTGCTTTAGGCGCGGGAGCGGGAGCCGCGGCTTTAGGCTGTGCGGGTTGGACTGACTTTATCGGAGCGCTGACATCTCCGTCCTCCACGCCGACGTCGTAGGTTTTTCCGTTAATTGTAATTTTGTAGTTTTTCATAACTTGTTTCTCTCCGTTTTTAGAAATATTATTAACTATTGCGTACTGTGGGATTAGAAGCCGGCGCTCCGGCGGCGGTTCCGACACTGCGGATAAGCGGGTGACTATTGCCTGACCTGTACGCGTTTATCGCGGCGGTGAGTACGGCGATAAGCTCGTCGCTGTCCTCGGCAAGCCCTTGCTCTTTGGCAAGGCGGCGCTCAAAGAAACTTTTCGCTACCTGCGGGAACAACGCGTAGCTTAAAACGTCCTCCTCGGAACGCGCGAGGTCGGAGATTTCGCTTCTAAGTTTGTCAATCTCCGGCGGGATAAGGTCGGCGGGTCTGCACGTGATTACCGTGTCATCGCCGATAACCGTCTTTTGCACGTCGGCGTCTACGGGTCCGGGAAGTTGTCCGTATTCTCCGCGCATCAGTCCTTTGGATTCTTTTGAAACCATTTTATACCGTTCGCCGGAAAGTACATTCATAACCGCCTGCGTACCGACGATTTGACTTGTCGGAGTTACAAGCGGCGGATAGCCGAATTCCTCGCGAACCTTGGGTATTTCGCGCAGGACATCGTAATATTTTTCTTCCTGTTTTGCTTCTTTAAGTTGAGAAATCAGGTTGGACAGCATACCGCCCGGAACCTGATATATCAAAGTATTAGTGTCTACCTGTAAGACCTTCGGGTCGATAATGCCCTCCGCGGTGAGCCTGTCGGCGATACCGCGGAAGTGTTTGGCAACTTCGCTGAGTTTCTCCAAATCAAGCCCCGTGTCACGCTCGTGTCCGCGTAAAGTGGCGACAAGCGGCTCGGTAGCGGGTTGAGACGTGCCGTTGCCAAGCGGCGAAAGCGCCGTGTCAACAATATCCACTCCCGCGAGCGCCGCCATAAGGTAAACCATATCGCCCGTTCCGGTAGTGTTATGGGTGTGCAGATGAATCGGCACTTTAACCCGTTCTTTCAGTTTTGTAACAAGGCTGTGCGCCGCCATAGGCAACAGGAGATTTGCCATATCCTTAATACATATAACGTCCGCGCCCATATCCTCAAACTTTAAGGCGAGGTCAACAAAATACTGTTCGTTGTGAATCGGACTTGTAGTGTAGGACATAGCGGGTTCGCAAATTCCGCCGTATTCCTTTACGCTCTTAACGGCTTGCTGTATGTTTCTCGTATCATTCAGCGCGTCAAAGATTCGCACTACGTCAATACCGTTCTCAATCGACTTTTTGCAGAAGCTGTCCACAACATCGTCCGAATAATTACGGTAGCCCAAGATATTTTGTCCGCGAAGTAACATTTGCAACTTTGTATCGGGAAGCGCCTTTCGTAAAATACGCAGACGCTCCCAAGGGTCCTCGTCCAAAAACCGCATACAGGAGTCGAACGTAGCGCCTCCCCAGCATTCTAGTGACCAGTAACCGATACTATTGAGCAACTCGCACGCGGGCAGCATATCTTCCGTTTTCATTCGGGTAGCCGCCTGTGACTGGTGAGCATCCCTTAAAATAGTATCGGTTATGAAGAGCGGTTTTGGATTTGCGGTCTTTAATCCATTTGACATTATATTAGAAAACCATTCCTTTCGATTTACTTAGACCTAAAATTTGTTTCGTTAATTACGCGACGCGTCCCAATCGCGGATAACGCGCGGAGTAAGCATTTGATGGAACGCGCAAAGGCTCTTTGGATTTTGATAAGCCGCGCCTACGAACGCGCAAATGTAGTTGCGAAGCCCGTCCAACTCTACGATTTCGTCAACAAACCCTACTTTGGCGCAATAGTCGGGGCGGGATTTGTCGTGGTATTTTTTAATAAGGTCGTTCATTTTGTCAATGATTGGCTGTATATCTTTCCCCGCGTCCTGGTCTTTTACTAAGCGGCGGGCATACATCGCGGCGGCGGCGGTTTCTCCGTGCATAACGTAAATCTCGGTAGCGGCGGTTCCTAGGCTGAACACGTTCGTATTGTTGCCCTGCGGACCTCCGATAACATAATGCGCGGCGGCTGTACCTTTTCTGAGCGTAATCTCCATCTGAGGAATTTTCGCGTTCTCAATACTGAATATTAACGACTGACCCAAACCCAAAAGCTCCGCTTTTTCAGCGGGGTCGCCCACGTCAATACCCGTAGTGTCCTGAACCCACACGAGCGGAATACGGTCTCTGGCGCACAGCGTTACGAACTCACTCATTTTAATAAGTCCCTGACGGTATAGTTTACCGCCTACGCCTACGCTGTTTTCAAGGTATTCGGGATAATTCTGAATCATACCCTGATAATTAGCGATGACTCCGCAAAGCAAACCGTTGACTTTAGCGAGTCCCGCGACAATTTCCGGTCCGTAATCGGCTTTGAACTCCAAAAACTCACTGCCGTCCAGCAAACAGCCTAATA
>JAISKY010000169.1 GCA_031260745.1 Oscillospiraceae bacterium | reverse complement strand
AACGTTGAGAATTAAAAGCGACAGCAATAACGATCTCCAAGGTTTGTAGTCGCGTGAAATCAGCGTAGCAATCAGAAACGCGACTGACATTACGCTTGCGCGTATGATTGACGCGGTCGCTCCGGATATTAGCGCGAACAGCAATATTACCGGAATCCCGACGAATACCCTAAGTTTACCTTTTCCGAGTACCAGTCCCAACAGCGCGGTCAAATATCCCAAGTGCATTCCCGATACGGCTACAATGTGGCTGATTCCGGCGATTGAGAACGCCGACTTCGCTAAACTGTCCGCGTTCCAGTCAAAGCGGTCGCCGCTCAATAGGGCTTTCAGGAACGGAGCCGCGTCGGGCGGAAAAATGGAATCCGCGATAGAACGCATTTTAAGCGATATGTAACGCGGTATATAAACCGCGGAGAATCCTCCCGGTTCCGCGTACTCCACTCCGTCCGAATCGGCGTAGAGGTATAGGAACACTCCGGAATAAGTCCTGTCAAGTTCGTCGTTGGAGGCTAATTTACCTTTTGCCGCGACGCTTAGAGTCGTACCGGGAGCGTAAACGACCGGCTCGTTTTGCTCGGTGTCGTAGTACAGATATAAATCTGCTCTGACGTCCGCGCCGGGCAGAATGACGCTAACCGGCGTTATGCTTGCGCGGTCGTAAAGTTGGGAGTAATTCAAAGTTCTCACGGCAAGTACGGTTTTAACGCCGTCAAGCTGAATCGCGGGCGTCATAAAAATCGCGTCGTAACCAAATTTCCACGCGACGCACGCCGCCAGGCAAATCGCGGCGGCAATAATTTGTACGCGGTATCGGCGAAGTTTCGGCATTACCGTACTCATACCGATATTATACCGCTTAACAGCCAGTCAAGCGTCACGCCGAGTACCCGCGACGCGGCAAGCAACTCGTAGTCCGCGACTACCCGTTTTCCGGTTTCAATTCGGCTTATCGCTTTTTGAGTCAAGTTAACGCCCTCGACCTGTAGTTTCGCGGCGAATTGTTCTTGCGAGAAATTTTTCCGTTCACGTACCTCGCGGATTTTTCGCCCGCAAATGTTAGCGGTTCCGTTGTAGTCGTATATCTTCATCGTGCAAATACTTCCGTTTATTCCAAAGATGGATATTCGCTCTCTGTAAATTATCACACCTGCGCGTAATTATTATACCAAAGGTGACTATTGTTGAAAAATTTTCAAATGAGCGGTCTTTGTCCGTCGCAATATATATTATGCCGAATAAGCTAACCACCGAAGCTGTTAAGAACTTCGGTGGTTTGTAAGTTGAGCGTAATGCCCTTAGCCGATTGGGACGAAGCCCGCGGGCAGTCTTAAAGGCGCGGGTATTACGAAACAGTTATTTCCGTGCCGATTGCCGCAGTGACACGGATTGCAGAAACATATCGGGCAACAGTGACGTCTGGCGCATATAGGCGCGGGAGCGGGTAATGTAGTAATTGTCGTTACCGGAGCCGGCAGTGTAACCGCCGGACTGACCGCTGTAGGAGTATTACAGCCGCAGCTTGAGTTTTTTATTATTTCCATAAATATATACCTCCTGTTTATTATATGCTAAATTCCTGACAATTGACAAAAGCTGTTGACAAACGGAGCTAAACGTGGTAAACTGTTCGGACTATGATTGAGAAATTACAGGCGATAGCCGATAAGTTTTCCGCGCTTGAAGCGGATATGGCGACCCCGGACGTTTACAACGATACCGCCGCGCTTACTAAAGTGTCGAAGGAGCTTAAAGAGCTTACTCCGGTTGTTGAGGCGTACCGTTCGTATCTGGCGGCTAAGACCGCCGTTGAAGACGCCGAGGCGCTTATGGCGGACGAGGAATTCCGCGATATGGCAAAAGATGAGCGCGAAGCCGCTCTGACGCAAATGGAGGAATGGGAAAACCGCTGTAAGGTTCTGCTATTGCCCTCCGACCCAAACGACAGTAAGAATGTTATCGTTGAGATTCGCGGCGGAGCCGGCGGTGAGGAGGCCGCGTTGTTTGCTCATTCGCTGTATCGTATGTACTCTATGTACGCCGAGGCAAAACGGTGGAAAGTCGAGCTTACCAACCTCAACGAAACTGAACTTGGCGGCGTTAAGGAATGCGAGTTCGTTATTGAGGGCGACGGCGCGTACTCCAAACTAAAATTTGAAAGCGGCGTTCACAGGGTTCAGCGCGTACCCGATACGGAGGCAAGCGGCCGCATTCACACGTCTACGGTAACAGTCGCGGTAATGCCGGAGGCTGAGGACGTGGATTTTGAAATTAACCCCGCCGACCTGAAGATTGAAACTCAGCGGTCAAGCGGAGCGGGCGGTCAGCACGTCAACAAGACCGAAAGCGCTATTAGAATAACGCACATGCCCACGGGCGTAGTGGTTTATTGTCAGGACGAGCGCAGTCAGCTTAAAAATAAAGACAGAGCGATGAAGATTTTACGTTCCAGACTGCTTGAAGCGGAGATTGAGCGTCAAAATTCCGCAATCGCCGCCGAGCGACGCTCACAAGTCGGTACGGGAAGCCGTAACGAGCGAATCCGCACCTACAATTTCCCGCAGGGCAGAGTTACAGACCACCGAATCGGACTTACGCTCCACAAAATTGAGGCTGTACTGAACGGCGACATCGACGAGCTGATTGACGCGTTACGCGCCGCCGCGCAAGCGGAACAACTCGCGGCGGAGATATAGCGACAATGACGACGCTGCTGCTGAAACCCGACGAACGCGGCTTGGCGCAAGCCGCAGAACTTCTGCTTGCCGGAGAGATTGTCGCGATTCCGACCGAAACCGTGTACGGACTTGCGATACGTTCTGATTTAGGTAGTGATATTTATACGGTTAAAGGTCGTCCGGACGACAAACCGCTAAGTTGGTTGGTTCACGATTTGTCAGCGGAGGAATTAGAACCGGAAATTTTGAAACTCGCGGAACGTCACGTTACGGTAATTTTACCGTATTTAGGTAAAACTCAGGGGTTTCGTATTCCGGCAAATATATTCGCGTTGGAATTATTGAAAAAGCTAAATCAGCCGCTCGCGTGTACAAGCGCGAACCTTAGCGGCAAACCGCCGCTTACCGACGCCGCAAGCGTACTCCGCGAGTTTAACGGCAAAATCGCGGCGGTCGTGGACGGCGGCAAGTGCGAAATAGGAGTCGCGTCCGCGGTCGTTGATTTTACGGTCACGCCGCCGATAGTTCTTAGATATGGCGCGGGATTGGGTGACTTTTCATAAAGTTAAAATTAAGTTCAAGATTTTGACATAAAGATGGTTTATAATTTGGGCATAATAAATAAGGAGGAAACAAATTTGGATAACAATAACAACAATCAAAATTCGGGATATACGCCCAGCTATACTTCGCAACCCGGAGTAACGTATACTCCGCCGTCTGTTCCGGTGAAAGCTCCGGAAATCCGCTATGAAGTTCCGCGCCCGATTCCGGAGCAGTCATATCAGCCGCCGCAGTATTCGCGGATTGACGACGACGATGACGGAAACAAAAAACAAGGCAAGTCAAAAGCGATAAGGGTACTTGCGGTTATGCTGGTGTTAACTCTGCTGGTAGCTGGCGGAGGACTGGGAATCGGAATAAAATACCTGATTGACGAAAATCAAGCTCCGCAGATTGTAACGCAGGCTCCGACGTATACGCCGAATACTCAACCTGCGGCAAATAGTGACGCTCCGGCGTTGATTGACGGCTCCGTTAGATTGTCCGCGTCTAATATTTACGCGCAATCGGTGGACTCGTGCGTGGGAATATCCACGGAAATCAGTATTCAGAGCTACTTCGGAACGCGTACCGGAACAATAAGCGGTTCGGGATTTATTATCAGCTCCGACGGTTACATCGTCACGAATAACCACGTTATCGAGGACGCGTTCGACCAGGGGCTTGACGTAACCATATCAATGCACGATGGCACGGAGTATAAAGCGGTAATCGTAGGCGCTGAACCGGCGAACGACGTCGCGCTGCTGAAAATCGAACCTAAAGAGCCGCTGCGGGCGCTTGCGCTCGGCTCTCTGGACAATACGCGAATCGGCGAGGACGTGTTTGTCATCGGCAATCCGCTTGGATACCTGACATTTACTATTACCGAGGGAATCCTGTCGGCGTTTGACCGCGAGATTTATACGGACTCGACCGAAGAAACCGCGATTAATATGTTCCAGATTTCCGCACCGATAAATTCGGGTAACTCCGGCGGTCCGGTATTCAATGACCGGGGCGAGGTTATCGGAATCGCGTCGGCGAAAACCAGTCAGGCGAGCGTTGAGGGCTTAGGCTTCGCGATACCGATGGACGATGTGCGCGATATGATAAACGACTGGCAAAGTATAGGCTATCGCCCGCGTCCGGTGCTTGGCGTAAAGGTTCAGACAATTGATGGTTACGACCGCAATACTGGCGCGGCGGTTAAAGGCGCGGGCGTTATCGACGTAACTCCCGGCGGAGCCGCCGAAGCCGGAGGGATTCAGCTTGGCGACGTTATCACTAAGATTGACGGTCACAAAGTTACCAGTAACAACGATTTGATTTCGTATCTTCGCCGCAACTATGGAGCGGGAGATACGGCAAAAATCACAGTTTACCGTAATGTTGACAACAAAGGTCAAAGCGTGGAACTTGAAGTTACGTTCAGCGGAATGGAGCCTGTGGCTCCGGTAAGTCCCTCGCCGACGCTGCCGGATTATTTCAACTAAACGGAAATCCACCCTACCTCACTCTTACAGGAGGAATCTGCAAAAAGGAATATTATGGACTTAAAACAATATTTCCAAAAAGCGGAGCTTATCCCGGTGGTCGCGCAGGACGCGGCCACCGGACAGGTGCTTATGCTTGGCTACGCTAACGAGGACGCGTTGCGGCTTACGATTGAAACCGGAACCGCGTGGTTTTGGAGCCGCTCACGCTCCGAACTTTGGAACAAAGGCTCGACCAGCGGAAACTATCTGCGCGTTTTGGAGATGTTCTCCGACTGCGACGACGATACGATTCTGCTGAAGTGTAACCCCGACGGTCCGGTTTGTCATACGGGTGAAATCAGTTGCTTTTATAAGGAAATTAAAAAAATATGAACAATAGTACATATCCGCTCGACTTGCTTTACGGGGTAATTTTGGAACGCAAACAAACCGACAGCGAGAACTCGTATACTCGTTACCTGTTTGAGCAGGGGCTTGACAAAATATTGAAAAAAGTCGGCGAGGAATGTTCCGAGACAATAATCGCCGCGAAAAATTCAGAACGCGGCGGCGGCTCCGAACTTTTAGTCGGCGAGGTCAGCGACCTGATATATCATCTGATGGTTATGCTTGTACAGCTTGACGTTCCGCTTGAGCAAGTCTACGCAGAACTTGACGCGAGAGCGGAAAAGCGGGGCAATCTGAAAGCGATGAAAACTACGGACAAAAACACGTGAAACAATTTATAGTATTTGAGGAAGTTCTGTACACCGCCGCGCTTGACACGCGGCTGTTTCGCTATTGCCTGTTATGGCAGCCGGGGCTGATTAAATACGTTTTCATTCGCCTGATTTACGGATTTCTGCACGGTATCGGAGCGGTAACTGACGAAGATTATTTCAGCCGCAGATGGAGTTTCCTCGGCGACGTCAAAAATCCGGAACGCCGCATTAAAAAGTTTTGGCACGGTCCGTTCAGAGGACGATTGTCATTTCGTCCGGAATGGGCGCGAACACTATGGCTGTCGCGAATGCCGGAGCAAGTGCTTAGACCGTGCGCGGCGCGTTACGGAGCCGCCGTGACGGCGAATACATACGACTTTAACGCGGGACGGTTTTACTCGTTTGACGACTTCGACGGACTTTACCGCGAGGGCGTCAAAGTCGCGCGTCCCTCGGAACTGCTTGACGGGCTTAATCACTCCGTACAGGGCAGCGTCAGAACCCGTCACGTCTGCAACGGTAAAATATTCCCGGATTTGATGTCCGCTCGTTGGCGCAGCGGAACCCAAATTGCGGCGGCGTTCGCCGTTTTAGTGGGACTTGGAGTTTTACTTGGCGTTATCAGCCTGTATTTCGCGCCGGAGGCTGAACTTAGACGGCAGGATTTTTTCGCGTTTTTCGGTTATCCGGATTTGATTATGCTGAACATTCTTCCGGTTATTGTCATAATCATATTTTTCTACTATCTGACTAACCGAGTAGCGATTGCGTTCGCCGGCGGTTGCGTGGTAACTTTGACGCCGACATTCGTCAACTATTATAAGCTGATGTTCCGCAATGACCCTTTGTATGCCAGCGACATTATGCTGCTGCGAGAAACTCAAGAGTTCGCGGGTACGTACGGAATGGGGCTGACTAAGGCGGCGATTGCGGCGATTTTGCTTTGTGTCGCGTTGGTGATAATGTGCGCGATTTTCCAACGCCGTCAGCTTAAACGCGGACTTAGCCGCGCGGCGGGATTAGTGGTTACGCTGTGCGCGGCGGCGGGACTGGCGAACCTGTACGCCAGCAACGAGGTCTACGCGTTTACTAACAGAACGAATCCGGACTTACAGTGGAGCGAAACGGCTCAGTATACTACCAGAGGGTTCGTCTATCCGTTTTTGTACAGTATAACCGACGTTGCTCCGCCCGTACCGGAGGGTTACGATGCGGAAGCCGCCGCGAAAGAGCTTGCGAAATACCCCAATGTGGACATTCCGGAGGAAAAGAAAGTCAACATTGTCGCGGTAATGTGCGAGGCGTTCAACGACTTCTCTAAATTCGGAGTTATTACTTTCCCCAACGACGTGTATAAACCTTTGCATTCGCTTGAAGAAAAATCCTATTACGGCGAACTTGTCACGAATATATTCGCCGGAGGCACCGTTGATACGGAATGGGGATTCCTTACAGGCAACAGCGAGGAGGAACACGGTTTCCGAGGTAACGTGAACTCCTACGTGCGCTATTTGCGTTCTCAAGGTTATTTCGCCGAGGGTTCTCACCCGGGTGACGACTGGTTTTACAACCGGATAAATGTCAACGAATTTTTAGGCTTTAACCGTTACTATTTTTACCAGAACTATTACGACAGGCTCGCGCCCAACGAGGGGTTTGCCTCGGACGACGACTTTTTCGCCGAGATAACCAAACTTTACGAGCAACACGTTACAAATACGAAAGTTCCGTATTTCAGTTTCAGCGTTACCTATCAAAACCACGGACCGTACAACTCCGAGGTGAAATTCTTCGATAAGGAGTACGCCGCGAGAAACGATTTGACTGAGGAAAACTGGACTATACTGAACAATTACCTTAGCGGAATAGCGAATACGGTTCAGAATATCTCGGACACCGCGGAATACTTCGCGGAACGCGACGAACCGGTCATTTTTATTGTATTCGGCGACCATAATCCGTGGCTGGGCAACAACGGCGAGGTTTACAGCAACCTCGGCATATCGTTTAGCAACGGCAACGACGGTTTTGAGGCGTACTACAGCGTGCCGTACCTGATATACGCTAACGAAGCCGCGAAGCGCATACTTGGCGTGGAATACGTTGGCGAGGGTCCTCAAATAAGTCCCTGTTTCCTGATGGGAATGGTGTTTGAGCTTGGCGATATGGGCGGAGACAACTATATGAACGCGGCTAACGAGCTTATGCGGACAACTCCGGTAATCCACCACGCGGGCGTTATGATGATTGACGGCAAATGGGGCGTATACAAAGACAAGGAAGTCGATAGTTTCCGGAGAATACAATACTACCGCCGTCACAATTTCACCGAATAAACAACGCTTAAAAGCCGCGTCAGAACGACACGGCTTTTTCTATGCGGCAAGCTACGAAATGCTGTCCAGCAGTTGCTTTAACTGAGCTTTGGTTACGCCGACGCCGCCTACCGCGTCAAGGCGTTTTTCTCCGCATACGAACGTCGGAACAGCCCATACTTTTTGAGTTTCATACGCGTAGTCGTTTACGTCCAGTTGAGCTTTAGCGTATTTGCCATCGTTAAGCGCGGCTTTGAACTCGTCCGCGTCCGCTCCGACGTCGGACGCGCATTTTACCAGTACGCCGACGTCCTCGACGTTGGATTTTTCCTCGAACACCGCTTTGAACATACGCGCGGCGTACGCGTTTTCGTCAAGGTTATGCGCTTTCGCGAACT
>JAISKY010000145.1 GCA_031260745.1 Oscillospiraceae bacterium | reverse complement strand
TTCCTCATGCTGGACATAGCGGAGGCCGGTTTTGAACGCGCTTTTGACCTTGTGTTCGCGTCAATTACTCCCGCCGCGTCCGGCAAGGGCAGCCTTGCGAAACTGATACAAATGAGCCGCAGTCACTGCTGTATCGCCTCTTTCGTGAATGTCCGCGACAGCCTTGCGGAGCGCGTATCCCGCGACGTTTTCGGGCGTGAGTTTCAGCCGAGGTGGGACGGTATCGGATTTTACGCTTTGAACAACTATTTGTGGCTGTCCGGCTACTATCCGGAAACCGCGTATTTTGACGATGTTCGCTCGGAGCAAATCTTCCCGACAACCGAAGCCGCCGCGGTTATCGCTCAGGATTGCGGCAGCGAAGCGGACACAGCAAGGGTACTTACATATCTTGAAAAACTAGGCGCAACGGAACGCCATAGCGAGTTCCGGTATGGTATTACGCTTTGGGACGTAAACCGACGCGACAAGCGAGTTGAAATATAAACAGAACTATTTCGGAGGCGCAAATTGAAAAAGAGATTACTATCGACAATCCTATCCGTCGCGCTGATTGCAGGGCTGTTAATCGTCCCGGCATTTGCGAAAACGACGGAATCAGCTAAGGCTGAGAAGGTGTTCTTCTACGCAAAAAACTCCGAGGGCAAGAACGTGCTGCTGAAAGTCATTCCGCTGGACGATTTGAAGAAAATCTCCCACGGACAGGCTATTGGCGCTAACTACTACATAAGCTCGACCGACAACTACCCGACTACGCAATACTGCGAAGCTCGCGGCGTAACCGTGCCGGAATTGGTAGATTACGTCAAGAGCGTCACGACAGTACAGGGCGCGGACAAGCTCGGATTTTCCGGTAACGATACGTTGCGGCTAATGGCGACGGACAGCTACGGCAACTACAACCGCTCGTGGACGTATAACGAACTTTACGGAGTGAAGCGGTACTACTTCGAGGGCTTGTTCAATTCGTGGAACACCGGGTGGGAGATTGCCGGGGAGGATAACAGCAAATTCGGCGTGAGTTTGGACGAATACAACGAGAAATACAAAGACGGCGATAAATACTATACGGACAAAAGAGCGGTTTTTGACGGCGGGATTGTTACCGTTCCGATTCTCGCCACGGAATCGTTCTCCGGACGCACGACTACGGACACGCTCGTCGCGTCAACGGAAATCGGAATCGCGGATATTATCAAGGCAAACGGCGGAGTTGCGGCGGGCAGTTTGAAAGCTTTGCTGACGGACGAAACCGCTCTACGGCTTAGTTTGCCGATGACGGAAGCCGATTTATACGCGGCGCACAGAACGTCGTTCGATAATTTCAAGTGGACGTATAATCTCTTACTTGAACAGGAAAACGCTCCCACGCTCAAATCGCTCGGAACCGTTGCGGAACCGTCCGCGAGTATCAGCGTTTCCGGCGATACGCTTACGATAACAATCTCCTGCGAAACTCCGGGTGCGAGTATATTTTACTCGTTTGACGGCGCGCCGCAGATACCGTACTCGAAATCGGTTACGGTTGACATCTCCGGGCGTAATCTCGCGGCTAATCCTGTGACGTTCTATACGACCGCCGTAAAAGAGGGCTTCGACGACGCGGGGATTATCACAGGCAAATATCCGGGGCTTGCTCCGGCGTTCAAGACGCTTTATTCGGGAATGGCGGGACAAAGTTTGACGTTTCAAGCTCAGGACAGCGTTAGCGCGTCCGACTGGAGCGCGTGGACAAACGCTCTGAATTCGATAACGCTGAAAACTCCGAGCGTGAACGGCTATATCAAAATCGACTCCGCAAAGTACAAAATTGACAACGATAAAAAGTCAATCACTTTTGACGGTTCGCTGTTCGCGGACACGGGTTCGTACAGTTTTATTTTTCACGCGTCAAAGTACGCGGACAAATCGACTTCGCTGACCGTGAAAAAATCAGCGGCAGAGGTTACTCCCGCGACTGACTTGATAATCGGGAACGATATGACGTTCCGCTTCGGCGACGCGGATTATCAGAGCGGCGTAACGCTCTATGTCGCGCCTCCGGGCGGCGCCGGCGTTATGATTTCGACGAGCTATCTCGACCGGACGCAACCGGGCAAGGTCACGCTGAAAGCGGCGTATTTCGCCACGCCGGGCTGCGCGATTACGGACGCGGGAGCGTACAAATTTTCATTCGTCAACAGCAAGTACGACCCCGGAACGATTGACATTAGCGTGGATTTGACGCTCGGATTGCCGGTCGCGGACTATGAAGATGTGAACACCACGAACTGGTATTACAGCGCGGTTAGGTATGTTATGTCGCTCGGTCTGTTCGACGAATTGGGTCCAGCGTCACGCTGGTTTGGAGCAAACGAACCGCTGACTCGCGGGGAGCTTGTCGAGGCGCTGAAACGGCTGGGCGGCGACCCGTCTGAAATCACGGACGGTACGAACCTCAGCAACGGAGTTACGCGCGAGCAAATAGCGACGATGTTCCACCGCTACTACGGACTTCCGGAGGGTAACGGCGACTTGACTGTGTTCCCCGACGCGGACAAAGTTTCGGACTACGCTTTGGACGCGCTCAAGTGGGCGGTGGAGAACCGCGTTATAAACGGCACGGACGGCAAGCTCGACCCGCAAGGCGTCGCGACGAGAATACAAGTCGCGCAAATGCTCCTTAATTTGAGCGTATTGTAAGACAATGAAAAGACGAATTTTTACTTTTACAATAGCGTTTTTGCTTTTGCTTTCGCTGACGCTCGCCGTTCCGGTGTTCGCGCTTGACGACGACGAGTTAAACGGTTACGCCGCGGACACTCTGACGATAACCGTGGGCTATTTCGGCGGTCCGTATTACGAGAAAAAGGTGTTCACGCTCGACGAACTATGGGCGATGGACGTTCAGACTTTGGACTACACTTTTATCGACAATATGCCGAGCGTCGTTATCGACCACGTTGCGGGAGTGACGCTCGCGGACGTTATGGACGCGGCGGGGATTGACTTGGGTTCTGTTCAGAATTTCAACTTTTGGTGTACTGACAAACAGAGCGATTACTACGTTACGCTTACAAAAAAATACCTGATTGACACGCCGAGATATTGCTATTACTCGCTCCCGGATAATTGGGACTACGATGAGGGCAGAGGCAACGAGTACGCAGCGCTTGACGCGGAGCGCGTTCCGACGATGATTGCGCTTGCAGACGATTGGAACCGCACTCTTGCGGGCGCGAGTTTCGGGAGCGATTACGCGAACCTTAACACCAACACGCGATTTCGCTTAAT
>JAISKY010000004.1 GCA_031260745.1 Oscillospiraceae bacterium | reverse complement strand
TCAGTAGTTCTTTAAGGATTTTCAACTGCGCCGCTTTGTCGTTATTCGGAGTGTGTTTCCATTTTTGCGGCACAATAGGTAAATCCCCGTACCACCCACTTGGCTTACTATTCGCTATTCGCGCCGTCCGAGGAATCTCAGCAGAAGCTGTTGAAGTTCTGCCGTCAACTCGACAGTTCAAACAAGTTGCAAGTCGCCGTAGATGTTACGTTTCCGGGCGTACGCAAGAAAAAATCTCGATGAACACTATTCACTGGTCGCTATCCGCAGGCGGGAATTTTTCTTTGTAGGCGTTAATACAGCGTTCAATAATCTCCATAGCCGATTTATGCCCCAAGGCTTCCTGCACCGCGGTTTCTTTACCCTCAAGATGTTTGTAGACGCTGAAAAAGTGTCGCATTTCAGCGAAAATATGGTACGGCAAAGCGTCAATGCTCCTGTACGAATTATAGTTCGGGTCCTCAAACGGAATCGCGATTATCTTCTCGTCCGCGCTTCCGCCGTCGTCCATTTTGATTACGCCTATCGGGTAGCACTGAACAAGCACCCCCGGGTGGATTACCTCGCCGCAAATAACCAGCACGTCCAAAGGGTCGCCGTCTTCGGCAAGCGTCTTTGGAATAAATCCGTAGTTAGCGGGATAGTGAGTCGCCGTATGCAAAATGCGGTCTAATATCAGTAATCCGCTTTCTTTATCAAGCTCGTATTTCTTACTGCTGCCCTTTGGAATCTCGATATAAGCCAAAAAATTATCCCTAGCGATACGAGATTCATTTATGTCGTGCCATACGTTCATGTAGTTTCTCCCTATACAAATATTAGCTTCATTATAGCTCATACCGCCAATAAAGTCAATCAGAAATATCCACAAAAAAAGCTCAGTAGCTAAGCGTAAAATTGTTTGGTTGTTATTACTGCGGCGAGGTACGCGTTCTAAAAAACTTTCGATATTATTCGTTTTTCGTAAAAAATGTGTTGACAAACAGCTTTTGCTGTGTTAGAATAGCGTCGTTGGAAATAAAATTGTCGCAAAACAACTAAAATTGAATAAGAAACTCGAAGCAGCGTTCTCCTAACCGGAGAGCAACAGGGAAACAGGTGCGAATCCTGTACGGTCCCGCCACTGTAAAAGCGCAATGCGTAAATAATCTTTACACATTGACGTTTAAGTCAGATTTTACCTGTCTGCTGTCGTTACAGTATCTCTTGCGCGAGACAGGAGTATACATATATTTAGCGCGCCCGTTCTCGTGTCGGAACGGGTATTTTTTATTCCTTTTCAGTAAGGGCTTATCTCGCGTTTGTGAGGTAAGTCCTTTTTTATTTTCACACCGCCGTTACGAAAAACGGGAAAATATAAGAAACGAGGAAATCTCATTGAAAAACCTATGGCTCAAACTCACCGCGCTAACCGTATCGCTGGTAATGGTTTTATCCGGCTGCTCTAACTCCGCGCAGGAGCAGACTGCGGCTAATGAACCTGTAAACTCGCCGCCGTCGCAATCGTCGGACGCGGAACCCGCCGCGCCCGTATTCGCCGACGCGACTATCGTTTTGGGCGGCTATCGCGACCCCGGACGCGGTATTGCCGACCCGTACTTCACCAACATCAACCTATATGTGTGGGAACCCCTAATCGCGCTAAGCGACGACGGCGAACCTACTCCGTGCCTTGCGACAAAATGGGAGATGTCCGAGGACGCGAAAGTTTGGACGTTCTCACTGCGTAAGGGAGTATCGTTCTCCGACGGAGTACCCTTTAACGCTGACGCGGTACTTGCGAACTTTGACCGCTATACCAAACTTGGAGTAGCGTCCTCCACATTTTTCAGCTTCAACGCGGAAGCGTTATATCCCGGCTTACAGTCGGTCGAGAAAATTGACGACTATACGGTATCGCTGACGTTTGACACTCCGATTCCAATGCTGCCGTATTTGGTGGTAAATTGGGGCTGCGGTATGTTCAGTCCGGAGTGCTATAACCCCGACACCGGCGAATTTAAGGAGTTCTGCGTTGGAACCGGTCCGTTTATTATCGCGGCGCATAAACCGGAGGAATCTCTTATTTTGGAGCGCAACGCTAATTACTACGGCGAACCCGCTAAGGCGAAATCAATCGAGATTCGAGTAATCCCCGACCACGAAACCCGAATGGCGGCGCTTCGAGCCGGAGAAATTCAGGGTGTGTACGATAATAACGCGATTCAGCCGCTGTCCGCTAAGGAGTTAGTCGATACCGGGAATTTCACCGCGTCCGCCGCTCTGTCCGCGAATATCCACTATATGGGCGTTAATACCTCTAACTATCCGTTCAGCGATGTTCGTATGCGTCAGGCGCTTAGTATGATGATTGACAGACAGGTTATGGTAGACCAAATCTATCAAGGCTACGGAAAACCAATCGCGCATTTGCTTAGTCCGCTTTCCGGGTTTTACGAGGATATTCCCGTAACTTACGACCCCGCCGCCGCTAAGGCTGTAGCCGCCGAGGTTTTGCAAGGTCAATCCCCCGTTATTCGGTTCTACTCAATCTCAAACTATAAAACCGACGCGGAATTGATTGCCTCGTATATGACGGAGTTGGGGCTTACTCCGCAACTGGAAATACTGGAGTCCGCCGCGCTGACGGAGGCTCAGAAATCCGGCAATTACGACATAGTTATGGCGTTTAAGGGTATGAACAACTACGACCCCCGCACTATGCTGTACAGTTGGATGGCGACCGGCGGCGATATGAACAAAAGCTACGGCACATATTACAGCAATCCGGACGTGGACGCGCTGTTCGATAAGCTTGACGGTATCTACGACTTAGCGGAACGCGGCAAGATTTATAAACAGTTACAGGAAATCTGCGCGGAGGAACTTCCGTGTATTCCTCTGTACGCGGTTACGACGCTTGTGGTCAGCAGTAACGACATCACCGGATATAACGCCAGATTTACGGGCGTTACTCTGGCTGACGTCAGGTGGGCAAGCTAATGTTTCGTTACATAGCCGGAAAAATCGGGCTTGCATTGTTCGTTATGGTGGGGATTACCTCGTTCGCGTTTATGCTCGGCGTGTTATCGCCGGGAGACCCCGCTGAAATCAGCCTTTCCTCGGGTGGGAATTATACTCCCACCCCGGAGGAACTGCGTATTGTACGAAAGCAAATGGGGCTTGACAAGCCCTACTATATACAGTACGTCAACTGGATAACGCAAGTGTTCGGCGGAAATCTCGGAGTTTCGTTCCGATCAAAAAAGCCCGTAACGCAGGAAATACTAACGCGTCTGCCGATTACCGCCGCTATTGCCGGAACTTCGGTTTTGCTGACCGCCATATTCGGAATAGGCGCGGGTATACTGATGGTTTTGCGTCCAAAAGGAATAATCCACCAATCGGGACAGTTTTTCAGTATGCTAACGATTTCACTGCCCGGCTTTTGGCTAGCGATTTTGCTGATTCACGTATTTGCCGAGCGTCTGCGCTGGCTGCCGACAAGCGGACAAAGCTCGTGGAAACATTTGATTATGCCGATTATCGTTCTAAGCGCCGGAAATGTCGGAATTGTCGTCAGGCTTATGCGCTCGTCGCTCGACACGCAAATGCGCCGTCACTATGTTCTCGTCGCGGCGTCTAAGGGAATGACGCGCAGCCGTACGGTATTCTCGCACGCGTTGGTTAACTCGCTGATTCCGGTCGTAACGCTGTTGGGAAACAGTTTAGGGGGAGTTTTGGGCGGCTCGGTTATCGTGGAGTCGGTATTCGCGATTAACGGTCTGGGCAAGTACGCATTGGAGTCAATCGCGGTTCGCGATTATCCCGCGTTACAGGGGTATGTACTTGTTACGGGTTTTACCTTTGTACTAATTAACCTGCTGCTCGATATGATTTACCTTGCGCTGAACCCGCAGATTAGGCTCGCGGGCAAAACAATATCCTGACCGGGAGCGTTCAAATGCTTAAATTAATGCTTAAGAACCGGGTTTCCTGTTT
>JAISKY010000001.1 GCA_031260745.1 Oscillospiraceae bacterium | reverse complement strand
GGTAATGCAGACGCAACCACTCAATGCCGGTGAGTTTGCATAGTTCCGCGATAAGCTCCGGCAACCGGCGAACTCCGTACAAATCAAGCCCGTAGCGAGTGGTATCCTGGGCGATAATCACAAGTTCCTTAACGCCGTTTTTAGCTAGAGTTTCAGCTTCGCCGACGATACTTTCAAATTTTCGGCTGCGGTATTAGCCGCGAATCGACGGAATAACGCAATACGCGCAATTGTTGTCGCAACCCTCGGCGATTTTCAGGTACGCCCAACCGTCGGGAGTGCTAAGTTCACGCGGAACTTCGTCTGACAGTTCGCTCGATTGTCCGTAGAGTTGCGGAGTTTCGCCGTCAAACGCCAGTGTCAGCGCGTCGGCTATGTTCTGATAGCTTGCCGTGCCGAGCAACGCGTCAATCTCCGGTATTTCCGTAAGAAGCTCGGATTTGTAGCGTTCCGCCAGACAGCCCGTAACTATGACTTTCTTCAAACGTCCCTCGGACTTCATCGCGCAAAATTCAAGTATTGTGTCGATTGCCTCGGCTTTCGCGCTTTCGATGAATCCGCAGGTATTGACGATTACCGCGTCAAGCCCGTCAAGGTCGGACGAAACCGCGAAGCCCGCTTCTTTAAGCAGGTATATCATTTGTTCGCTGTTAACCTGATTTTTGGCGCAGCCTAAACTGACCATACCGACTGTTTTATCGTGCATAACAAAACTCCAAAACCGCGAATATTTTACCGTCGGCGTCAGCCATACGCGCGTACGCGGCTTCGCCGTTTGTGAAAAGCTCGGTGTACAGGGTATCGCCGAACTTCGCGGGCGATTTGTACTCAACGCGAAGCGACGCTAAATCACGCCGGGTTATAAGCTCAAGCGCGGACTCCACGTACTTTACGTTGTTCATGTGATTGTTAAGGTCAATATCATTCAGCCTTACCGGAATTGGCGTAACCGTTCCGACGCGCTCACCCGTGACGTTAACGCGCCTTGCGCCGGGCGGAGGGCTTGGAAGTCCGTGAAGTTCAACCGACGCCAGAACCTCCTTGGGTACTCTCGCGGAGCGTCCCAACGCTAAATCAACGTACGCGGCGGTCGAGTAACAACTAACGCATAGCCCGCCGTCCGAATCCACGATTTCGGTATAACGGTAGCCTAAACTTGGACTGGCGGCGTAAGGCATCGTACGAACCGTAAGCGTTTCGCGGTATTCCGGCATACGTTTAATCACAACTCCGCGCGAAGCGAGAAACATCGCCATATTGTTGGTTTCAAACCAACCCCAAAACTCTTTGTCACTTTCCACCCCTACACATTCGCAGTCCTGAACGAGGTCAAGCGCGGAAACAAGCCTTAATTTACCGTCCGCGCCGATTCGGCTGCCTCCGACGCGTTCACTGCATTCGATAATCATACTCCGAGTATAACACAAATCTCACATAGTTGCAAGTATTTTTTACCTTATAATAGCCGCGCCGCGGTACGCGAAGAAACTGTTTGACAGTTTCGCCGCGATATGGTACAATATAGTCGAGTCGGCTAAAACAATAGAACGTCAGAATCTTTGAGCCGGGCGAATCGCTTTTGCGCGAAACGATTCTCACTTCTAAAGTGTCTTAGCTATATCGGTAAAACAATTTATATAGGAGAGCGCATTATGAAATCAATCCATTGCGTTAAAGTAGGCTCGCTGAAAGACCCCGACGAATCCAAGCGCGGCAAGGTTCAGACGCTTGAAATCCCGGAGGACCCCGTCGGCGACGAGGACGTGAAAATCAAGGTCGCGTACTGCTCTATCTGCGGCTCCGACCCGCACAATATCGCGGGTATATTCGGGAATACCCCGCCGTTCGGGTTGGGTCACGAGGTTTCCGGCGTAATCGTGGAGCTTGGCAAAAAAGCGACCCGCAAGGGCTTAAAAGTCGGAGACAGAGTAGCGGGCAACTTTCTGAGGTTCTGCGGTACGTGCTATTACTGCCGCAACGGTCAGGAGCAATTCTGCGAACACGCCGACGAATCGAATCGACCCGGTATGAGCGAGTACCTTGTCTGGAACGAGTCGCAGGTGTTCAAACTTCCCGACGACGTAAGCCTAAAAGAGGGCTGTCTGCTTGAGCCGACCTCGGTAATCGTCCGGTTTATGGACAAAATATCGCCGAAAATCGGAATGCGGATTCTGGTATCAGGCGGCGGACCTATCGGGTTACTCGCGGTTCAGGCGTTGAAGATGATGGGCGCGACCGTACTTACGCTGTCGGAGCCAATTGCGGAACGCCGCGAACTCGCCAAACAATTCGGCGCGGATTTCACAATCGACCCGACGAAAGAGGACGTTTACGAAGCCGCGATGAAAATTACGGGCGGCTTAGGCTACGACGCGGTACTGGACGTTTCCGGCGCTCCCGCGGCGGCTCCGGTTTTGCCGAGAATTACGGCAAAGGGCGGAACGCTTTGCTACTCCGCGATGTTCCCCAAAGATTATAACCTCCCGCTGAACCTCTACGAATACTGCTACCGCAACGAACTTACGATAACCGGTACGTATATCTCGCCGTACGCGTTCACTCGCGCTCTGCAACTGTTGCCGCGAATGACGTTGAAACCGTTCACGGACGTAGTATACTCGATTGACGGCAGCGTGGAGGCGTTCGATGCGCAAGTCAGCGGCAAATATATCAAGATTCTGATTCTCTGCAACCCTGATTTAGCCGATAAGTAGGAGGTAATTGAGAAATGGAAAAACTAATCGACGGCAACTTGGATTACCTTTCCGCAGACGACATTTACGCCGCGGTTCGCGAGGACACCGCCGTCAACGGGCAAAAGCCTTACGCTGTAATCGTGACGTGTTCGGATTCGCGGGTTCCGCCGGAACACATATTCTCCGCCGGAATTGGCGAGTTGTTCGTGGTTCGTACCGCCGGAAACGTAATCGGCGACTTCGAGCGCGGAACCGTAGAGTACGCGGTCGGACATCTGGGCGTACCGCTCGTCGTGGTTATGGGTCATACTCACTGCGGAGCGGTCGGAGCGGCGCTTGATACTCACGGCGAAGCTCCGCAAGGTTCGTTGGGTAAACTCGTCACGGAGATTAAAACCGCAATCGGCGGCGAACGCGACGAGCTTAACGCGGTAAAACTCAACGTCCGCAACTCCGTTGCTAGATTGCGCGAAAGCGCTGAACTGCGCGAGGTTCAAATCGCCGCGGCGGTGTACGACATCGCGAGCGGCAAGGTGGAATGGCTGTAACCGTCACTAAGCGCGGCATAAGCGACTGCGTGAAAAACACGCGTCAATCTTAACACAACCGGGGGTTTTAGGTTTAGCAGAAGTCTTAAAATATAAATAAGGAGAAAGAACTAATGAACAGCGAATTTATAGATTCAATCAATGCGTTTTCGATGGACTGGTTCAGTCTGAAAGGTAAAGTAGCTCTGATTACGGGAGGAAACAAGGGGTTGGGACTGGGCTACGCCGTAGCGTTCGCTAAGGCGGGCGCGGACGTGTTCGTAACTCACCACGCTCACGCGGCGGAGGACGCTAAGGCGCTGGTCGAAGCCGAGGGCGTAAGGTTCGCGTCGATTCAGGGCGACCTCTCGCAACCTACTGACCGTAAAGCCGCCGTAGACGCGTGCCTAAAGGCGTTCGGACATATTGACATACTCGTAAACAACGCCGCTACGAACCATTTTCAGGATTTTTTGGAGTTCCCGGACGAGGAATTTTCCCGCGTTTTGGAGCTTAACCTGAAAACGGTGTACTATCTCGGTCACGACGTCGCTAAGATAATGGTGAAGCAGGGCGGCGGCAAGATAATCAATATCGGCTCCGCGCTTAGCTATACCGCCGACGCGAAATGTCCGTCCTACGTGACGGCGAAGCACGGCGTAATCGGCATTACGAAGTCGTTCGCGAACGAGCTTGGACGCTACAACATTCAGTGCAACTGCATTTGCCCCGGATTTTTCCAGACCGACGTTAACGCGGCGGTTAGCTCCGACGTGGAATTTTTCAACCACATCACGAACCGAATCAGCGCGGGACGCTGGGGTAATCCCGGCGACCTTATGGGCGCGGCGGTTTTCCTCGCGTCTAAAGCCTCGGACTACCTCAACGGAGCGGACATCAATATAGACGGCGGCTTCGCAACCGTGATATAGAGCAGAATTAAGAAAGCAGAAAGCAGAGATAACAAATTTTGCAGACTGAACCATTCAACGCTAATTTTTCCCATTAGGTATCTCTGCGCTCTACTCTCTGATTTCTGCTCTAATCAAATCGTAAACCAAATATAAGGAGGATATACAATGTACATCGTAATCACAGCAAGCCCGAACACGGACGGCTTAACAGCCGCCGCGGGTAAAGCCGCAATTGACGGAATCGTCGGCGCGGGAGGCAAAGCGGAGCTTATCGACATCAGCGCCGCAAAACTGGAGCCTTGCCGCGTCTGCGGCGACGGGTGGGGAACGTGCCGGAATAGCGCAAAATGCGTAATCGACGATATTTTTCCCGAAATCCAGGCGAAAATCAAAGACGCGGAGGGCGTATTTATTGTTACCCCGGTCTACTTCGGACAACCCGCGGAGCGTATGAAGTATTTCATCGACCGCTAT
>JAISKY010000293.1 GCA_031260745.1 Oscillospiraceae bacterium | reverse complement strand
AGCGCCAACACAGCCCACTCGCCGTTCACCGAGCCTACGCCCGGAGACGACGTTACCGCGCCCAACGCCCCCGCAAGCGCCGCCGAAGCCGTTACCGTAGGCAACGGACCCGTATTACCCAACGCAAGTTCAGCCGCGACGAGATTATCATACGCTGTTTTGTAAGGCTCGTAGGTGCGGAACAGGAATTGCGCGTACAGCGGGTTCCAGAATGTCGCCGGAATCGCCGCGTATACCGCGCGGGCTTCGGCAATCGCTTCGCTCGACGACGAACCGGTCAGCGCGGCGCATTTCGCGAGCGCATCCGACACTTTTGCGTCTGATATAAACTCGGGCGGAAGTCTTTGCGGTTGTGTACTGACGTAGCTGTACGCAGTCGCGGGCGGACCCCACGAAAATTCCTCACCGTCACTGCATTTCCAACCGGATATGCCGAAGTTGGCAAAAAATCCGTTGACAGAGTAGGTCATTCCACCGCGTTGCGGTTCAATAACAATGCCACTCCTCGGCCGCGTTTCGTGAGCGTCCGTACCCTCGGTAATTACGCCGGTTATTTCGTTAACCCAATAACCGAACCCGTTTGCAGCGCACGAAAGCCGCCAGTAGCCTTTTTCGCGGGGATATGCCTGCTCAAGAGCCGCGCACATTGCTTCTACTTGGGAAATCCCGTTCGGCACAAGCGCGTACACGCCTTTGAATTTGACTTCAATGTAATCGTTATTCGTTTCGGCGATGTAGCCCTCAATATTACTTCTGGCGGTATCCAGTATTTGCTGACGTTCTTCGGCGTCCGAAGTTTTTGTCAGCGCCTGAGCCGCGTTGTTAATCGTATAATTTATTAAATAGCGCCATTTTAAGTTATCAAATTTGTCGTACTCCGCCTTTAACTCCGAAATCTCCGACGAGAGCGGAGTCGTGACAGTCAGCGTTTCAGTCGAGATAACATCGTGGTTAATATCTTTATACGTCAGCTTATATGTCAGCGTCGGACTGTCCGGCATTATAAAGTACAGACGGAAGTGCCATACTCCGTAATCGTATTTAGTTATACCCGAAGCATTAGTCGCGAAAAAGTTAATATCCGGCGAATCTACTATCGGTTCGCCTACTGCCGCGTCGCCTGAATAAAGCTGAAAACTGACGAACTTTTTTTCAGTCGGATTAGTGTGACTGTATGTATCGGCGGCAAGCGCTCCGGTGGGATTCCACCCGACAGTCAGCTGCGCCGGGGAACCGGCAACAGCCGCCGAGTATACGGATTCATCGGAAATCGTATAACACGAGGCCCCCTTGTACCACTCGCCGTCAATGCCGTCGCTGAACACGCCGTAGTCCTGCGCGCCGCCCGGCATTATTTGAGAACGTACAAGTAAATGCCACCCCGTGAGTTTCGGCACTGCTCGTGTGAACACCGCGCGGTACGTCATATCCTTATCGACCGTGACCGTAAGCGTCGTTTGCCCGTCCGAACCGTCAACCTTTGTAAAACCGTCGGTTGCGCCCGCGCCCTCCGCGCTTTCCCAATAGTCAAGCGCATAATCAAGGTTCGGCGTCGCGGTGAGTTGCCACTTACCGTCTGCGTCCAATTCGTTTCGATTTGCAGTTGCAGAACCGTTTTGAGATGTTGCTAAGGATACAGTAAGTGAATTGCTACTATCAACTGCATTAAACCAAAACTTAACAATTGTATCTTGCCCATCAGCGGGTTTGTTAATGGCTAAATTAATATTTAGCTGATTCGTAGCTTTATATAGCAGTGATGTATCATCGATAGTATTATTAGCTGCAACGCTAGTTGACCATTTAGAAAAATCGCTAAGGATCAGTTCAGACGGTTTACCATTGATTGTAATCCCTTTAAGTTCTTTTTCTGATATGATTTTGTCGAAACCATTGATAAGCACTGCGAGTTTCTTATCATAAGCTGCCGTAGTGACAATTTCTCCATCCGATGTAAAAGTAACTGTTGTAGCTGAGCCATTATTTACTACCGAAGTTGCGTTAAATCCAGCATCGGCAAAAGGTATATCAGATTGTATAATCAAACGGTGTTCGTTCGCTGCCGTTGCATTCATTGCTGGCAGCAATGAAAAGCAGAGAATAATTGCCAAAAGAAAAGATAGTGGTTTTTTTAGCATAAGAAATAAGGGCGCCGCATTTTTATGAGTTTTCATATAGAATTCTCCTTGTAAAAATTGTTATCGGTGTTCTCCCCGGTCAGCGTTCTCCGTTCGGGGCGGTCAGCTTGTGTTCATAGCGCGCTCCTTTCGTCCGTTCCCCTCGCGTCGGCGGGGGGCGCAAAAAAACGACGTCTGTAACGAAAACTTAACTTTCGATTACAGACGTCGCGTAATAGAAGCTGCAGCCGCTTTCGCCGCCGCGCCCTTACCCCGCGATTGGGAAATGCCCTACCGGCGAACTCTTTTCTTCCCGGTAAAACCAACCCTCCAAGCAGACCACCTGAGCTTATCGCGCGCGAACGCCGGGCGTTCGCGTTCGCCGGCAAGCCTTCCCACCGTCGGATTCGCCCGACGTCAGTGACTGACTTTCGCCCGAGCCGCGTTTCCGCGTCTCCTGCCGGCAAACATAATCGCTTACAGTGAGCTTCGCAACCGAATGTCGCGTGTCGCCCGCATATACCGACGCGTTGCGTTGTAAAAGAGCCGCGCCGATTTTCCTCGTAATCGGGAAATTGTTCGTTTCCCGACCCCCTTTGAAACCCCCGTGTACCGGGTTTCAAATCTCTGTAATCGTGTTAGTATTCAGTTGTATGTACGACCGCCCTCGGCGGCTGAAAAACAAAAATATCGCAACGGGCTTTGTGTCGTCCCTCTGCGATTTTTCGGCGCAGAGTGACCTGAATGCCGCAAGTCCACCTCTTACGCAGATACCCGGCTGTAACGGTGACGGTATCGCTCGGGACTCTCACCCGATTCTGCATATCGCTTCCCAAAGAAGCTATTCGATTGCGAGTATGCGCGTAGTTGTCCTTTTTCCCTCTTATCCGCATTGTAGCACATCGCAAAGAGCTTGTCAAGCGCTTATTTGTGTTTTTGGAAAATATACTCAATTATACGAATTGTGCAATATTATTGAGCTGTTGATAAAATAAGGAGTGTTACTTTTTCTTACCCGGAAATAGCTGTAAGCTCTGAGTTTCAAGCTCCGAGAGAGCTTTCTTGACCGTAGTAACTCCGATACCGGCTACTGCGCCGATAGCAAACCGCTCATCGGAGCGTTCAGAACTTCAGGCGTAACCGCCTTGCCGCAAGTAATCTCGCCGTTGTCGGTTCTCTGTGAGCCTCTTTGAACGTAATCTATTTCATCTCCCGTATCGCTGTATACAATCGGGCTTGCCTGTACCGGGTCGCCGGAGTAGATTACGGGAAGTCCGGCGAGCGTTGCCGTGTTAAACGCTTTGCGTATGCTCAAACACAATCGTCCTA
>JAISKY010000264.1 GCA_031260745.1 Oscillospiraceae bacterium | reverse complement strand
GTTAAGGTGCGGACAGCCGAGGTAAACCATATCAACTCTGTCCGTAGTACGGTAGTTCAGTTTCTCGTATGTAGCTTTAAGCGCGTTATCGTCAATTACCGTGACGCGTTTAGGTTCTTTACCTCCGAACGCCGCTCCAAGCGTCGGAGCCTCCGGCGTGGAACCGGGTATGTGGTACATACGAATCGCTCCGCCCGTGTTCATCGCCGCGTCAAGCTTGGAGAACTGCGTAGTCGTAGGTTTTACCGTTCCGGTAATACACGGTACGGCAAGACCGCAGTCCTCGCCGACAGCGAAGCCGAGTACGTCCCACTCCATATCGGATTTAATTAGCCGTTCCGGTTTGACTAAGACGGTGGCGTAACGGTTCTCCGTAATGTGCATATCGTAGTATGGAGCTTTCCCCAGAAAACAAGTCGCGAAACTACCGTCAATATTAGTCCGCGCCCCGAGTACCGCGTTGCAGTACGGAATCGCGGAACTTTCGTTCCAACTGCAATGCTGACCGATTGACGGCAAAAACGTCGCGGTAAGGTAATTCGCGCACGAGTGAGTTTGTAACATTCCCATCTTACGCAAACACGAGTACAAATCCTCGTGCATTGCGGCTTCGTGGAAGTCCGGGCTGTCGAAACGCTCTTTGCCGTTGTAGCGGCAAAGCATATCGCAGCCCTCCCAACCGTGAACCGGCGACATCTCGTTAAACGGCGACTTGTTAGCAAATGTCGGAATCTTAAATACCGCTCCGGTTTCGACAAGTTCCTGTAATTGCTCCAGCGAAAATCCGTAACGCTGAGTCATCGTCAATTGCGGCGAGTGAAAATCCCCTGTTCCGTCAAGGTCGATAAGCTCCTCCGCGCCCGCGATTTGAGCCATCTCAACAATCCACCGCATACATAGTTGCGGTACTACTCCGTCCTCGCCCTGTAATATGCGTTTTTCATCGTCTTTTAGTTTAACTGTCGTCATATTTCCCCTCCGATATTCTTTAGTGAACGGTACAAAATAAAATTATTGTTATTATACAATAATTTATCTTGTCGGTCAAGTAATTTTATGATATAATAAAAATGTTAAGCGCTTATAATTAAAAACGGCTCGGTTCGTGTAGAATTAATAGAGCAAAAATAAGAAAGCAGAGATAACTGTTGGGGCAAACTCTGCGTTATTGGAGTTGACTACCCTGTAAGGTCTATTTCTGCTCTAAACTAATATTGAATCTGCGTCACAGCGCAGACAAAAAACAAATATTTTTGAAAGGAATCGTATGATTCGGCTGTGATAGTATCATACAAGGTAAATGTAATGGTTAACGCGTTTTCAACATTCCCTAACCTGCTTGCGCCGCTCAAGATTGGCGGCGTGATGTTCCGCAACAGGATGTTCTCAGCTCCGCTGGGTTCCGCGGAAGTAATCAGCGACGGACAGCCAAGTATGGATACGGTTATGTACCTGGAACGCAAAGCGATTGGCGGAGCCGCTATGGTTAACTGGGGCGAAGTCGATGTAGACCCAGAGGAATTTCAGGAAGGCCGCTGGCCGCGCGAGATTACGCGAAACAGTAACTACAACTTCGCGAGACTCGCGAGCGTCGTCAAGCGTCGCGGAGCGGTACCTTGTATTGAGTTGTGCTTTTCCGGAGCGCACTCAAGGTTCTATGGTATCGGCGCGAACGGTAAAACTACCGCCTGGGGACCGGTTGATGTGGATATGCCGATGGGTTATAAGGTTGAAGCAATGCCTGAAAAGAAAATTCTCGAAGTCGTTGACGGTTTCGCCAGAGCCGCGTTTGCCGCTAAACAGGCGGGTTTCGAGATGATTTGTCTGCACGGCGCTCACGGATTCGGACTTCAACAGTTTATGTCGCCTACAATGAATACGCGTACGGACGATTGGGGCGGCAACGCTGAAAAACGGTGCAGATTCGCCGTTGAAACAATTAAGGCAATCCGTCGTCTATGCGGAGCGGATTTCCCGATTGAGATTCGGATTAGCGG
This sequence comes from Oscillospiraceae bacterium, assembly GCA_031260745.1. Lineage (GTDB taxonomy): Bacteria > Bacillota > Clostridia > Oscillospirales > Oscillospiraceae > JAISJH01. The sequence goes on along the minus strand of JAISKY010000264.1, from coordinate 1,528 downwards.
CAGTGAGATTGTATCGGACGGCTACGGGATTGACGAGGGCGTCCGTATTGCGGAACAGCTTGACGGCTACGCGGATATTATCCACGTCTCTGTCGGCGCTATTAACCGTTTCGGCTCGGAAACTTTTGCCCGCACTCACCTTAGTATGTTCTATCCTCACGGACGAAATGTGGAATTTGCCGCCGAAATCAAAAAGCGCGTCAGCAAATCGCTTGTCGGAACGGTAGGCGGACTAAGCGACCCGTACCAAATGGAGGAAATCCTTGCCTCCGGCAAGTCTGACATAATCTATATAGCTCGCGGTCTGGTCTGCGACCCCGATTTACCGAATAAGGTACGCGCCGGACGTCCGCAAGAAATTCGACGCTGTATGCGATGTCTTAACTGTTTTGCGGAGGGCGTGGCTCACGGCGACTTAGTTTGCGCGCTAAACCCCGAAATCAGCCGCGAAGCCGAGGTATACAGAGCGCTTCCGCAACCCGTTAAACAGCGCGTATTAGTCATTGGCGGCGGCATCGCCGGAATGCAGGCGGCGTTGACCGCAAACAGTAACGGTCACGAAGTTATTCTATGCGAAAAAAGCGGTGAGCTTGGCGGCAATATCCTATGTGAGCGCAACGTGCCGTTCAAGGCGCGTCTGCACGACTACATATTACAGCAACGCGAGAAGATTGCCAAAGCTGACATTGACCTTAGACTTAACACCGAGGTTACGCCAGAACTCACTAAGCTCGAACGTCCTGACGTAATTATTGCCGCGATTGGCTCGAAACCGATAACTCCTAAAATTCCGGGCATTGACTCCGCTAATGTTTATCAGGCTGTAGACGCGTTCAGGCAACCGTCTATAGCAAAAGGCAAGGTCGTTATCCTGGGAGCCGGATTTGTCGGTACGGAACTGGCGATATACCTGAAAACGGAATTTGGACTTGACGTTGAAATCGTAGAAATGGGCTTTGGTATCAGCAGCGGCGGCAACAGCACTCACGCTCAGGCGGTGGACGACGCTCTTACTCAGAATAATATACCCGTCCATTTCAACACTACGGCTACGGAGATAACCGCGGACGGCGTTAAGTGTCAGAACCGCGACGGCGAAGTCTTATATCCCGCGGATACCGTAATTCACGCGGTCGGTATGACACCGCTGCAAGAGGACGCGGTCGCGTTTAGTCCGTTCGCGGAGCAATTCAGTATGGTCGGCGAGTGCCGTAAATCCGCAAATATCCTGTTCGCAACCTCCACCGCGTACTCCGCGGCAAGGTATATTGGCAGATACGCCTAATTGGGTGTGGGTAAAACGGGTTCAACCGTATTGCCCAATGAACAGCAAAAAGCGGCAAACCCTCAAAGATATAGGGTTGCCGCTTTTGTGTGTTCCGCACTCGCAACGAAGATTATTTGTAAGACCGCGTTCCAATAATCGCGGGACTATTCATACGAATCGTACAGCCATGCGATTGTTACGTTAAGCGGATATGTTACGCTTTTGTCGCCGGAAACCAAATTAAACATAAACTGAGTAGGA
>JAISKY010000251.1 GCA_031260745.1 Oscillospiraceae bacterium | reverse complement strand
TACCGCGAATGTCTGGGAGCGGTAAAGCGGTTTGTGTACTTCAAAACGCCGGACAAATCCGACGGAGACGACGTTTTGCAGTATTGTCGCAGTCTAGAGCGGCAACTTCGCTCTAGACTGTTGATATTTCACACAACTATTCGCCTGGCGCAACGGGCATTTTCGTCATTATCGCCAATAACTTGACAATGCCGTTATTCAATGCTATACTATTAACAAAAATCGCAAATAGGAGCAAATATATGAAACGAATAATCGCAATCCTGATTCTTCTTGCGCTCACAGCAGCTACGCTCACCGCCTGCGCGGCGAAGCCGCACCCGCCCACGGAGGCAGAAATCGCAGAGTTCCACAGAACGCACCCAGTAAGCGAATCGGTTGATGGGTTGCAAGTCGCCAATCTTAACCCTGATGTATTTTCTTCCGAGAGTCTGTTACGCAATGGGTGGAACATAATCGTCACAGTTGTAGTTATCGGAGAAATGCAATTATATCCGATAGAACCGTCAGACGGAACCATCAACATTCCTTACTATGAAGCACAGATAATTGAGGTTACTGCGCTTGACCCCGGTGACAAAGGATACGTGGAATACGAACCTGGAAATCATGTATACATTGATTTATCTCCACTGCCTCACGTACCCTTAAATGTCGGCGAAAAATACCTAATCAGCGGCAAAAAGCCGGCATTTACCTCATATCCGTATGAACTCGATAAACTCGGACATATCATTACTAATGCCGAACGAACATTTTTCATAACAGATAGTTCGTATATCATTGCGGCAAAAGAACACTCACTCGAGTATAGTTATACTGGCAAAACCTACGACGAAGTAATTAAAAAGGTTCAAGAGTCAGCGATTGAACTTGATTGGTATCTTCCAAGTAAAGACAGTTCACTAAATGAAAAATCCGACGTAGTTTCCGCAAAGTAGATTCAACTCCGACGACTGGCATTTCAGCTACTACAAGCAATAGTGGAGCGAGAAACTACCCGATAACGAGCGCGTTACCGTCAACGGCTAAACCTACGTACACTGGTACGACTGCGTTACGGACTATATAATGTGAAAACAACTTGGGAGCGAATAATCATTCGCTCCCAAGCTGTTTTTTTGTCCGACGCAATTACGGGCGTCAATCAAAATACGCGTACTCAAAGTTGATATGTCCGAGCGCGTTCTTACTTACGCCGTGCAGATTCGGTTTAGAGATAAAGAAATCCGTGTAGCTGTACAGCGGGATAGTCGGCATTACTTCCGCGAGTATATGCTCGGCTTCGATAAAGATTTTTTCACGCTCGACAGGGTCAGTGACAACCACCATTTGCTCAACAAGCTCGCTGTATCTCACAACGGATTCCTGATACGAACCGTCTGCAAGCGGCTGATTCCAGTTTGGCTCAAATTCGTTGCCGCCGATTCCGTAAATCGCGAGGTGAGCGTGCGGGTCAAGGTAGTCGTCCGTCCAACCGCAGAAACCTACGTCAAAACTTTCGTCGTTCTCAAGCTCGTCCCAATAGTCCTTTTCGTACGATTTGATTTCACATTCGATATTAAGGTTATCACTCCACATACTCTGGAGAGCCTGCGCAATATCCTTTTGAAGCTGCGTAGTTTGCGTAATCAAGCGGAATTTCGGGAAACCTTCTCCGTTCGGGAATCCGGCTTCGGCTAAAAGTCTTTGAGCTTCCGCAACGTCCTCTTTGTATACGTCGCCGACAATCTCACGGAAATCTTTGGTCGGGTCGGTAACGGAAGCGATTCCATACGGAGTAAATCCGTAAATCGGCTTTTCGTTGGAGCGGATAATACTATCCATCAGAGCTTTTCGGTCGATAGAGATTGCAAGCGCCTGACGTACCCTGGCGTCTTGGAACTCCGGGTGAATCGGGTCGGCCGTGTTAACGTCAAGATGACGCGCTCCGGCGCGAATTGCCTCGTTGTATTGTGCGGTTCCCTTGTACGGTGTAATCATCTGAGGCGTCGGGTCGCCGTTAATGGTAAGCTCGCCGTTCTCAAACGCAATGTATTGGGTTTCCTGGTCAGGAATAATCATAAAGTCAATAGCGTCAATTTTAACTTCGTCCGCGGCGTAGTAATACGGATTCTTAACCATCGAGATTTTTTCCTTGGAGTTCATAGACTTCAGCATATACGCGCCGCTGGATACGTAATGCTCGGCGGTTTTCGCCCAGTCAAGACCGTACTGCTCGTTGATTGCCTTGCAAACCGGCATATAGTATGTCGTCGCGGTCAGAGCGATTAACCACGGAGTCGGAGTGTTCAGCGTTACTTCCAAAGTAAGGTCGTCAAGAGCCTTTACGCCAACGTCGTCGATAGTTGCCGTACCCTCGTAATACTCTTTACCGTTTTTGAGATAGAAAAAGAAGTTTACGGATTTGCTGGCGGTTTCGGGAGTAAGCGCAAGTTTCCACGCGTACTCAAAGTCATTCGCGGTAAGCGGACTTCCGTCGCTCCACTTCAAGTCCTTGCGTAGCTTAAACGTGTACACGGTGCCGGTATCGTCAACGGTATGGCTTTCGGCAAGCGCCGGAACCAGTTGCTTGTTGACGTCGAACTTGTACAGCCCTCTGAACAACTGCTGAAGCACATTTGACGACCTCGAATACGAGTTCAGCGTCGGGTTCATCTCCTCCGGGTCGTCGGCAATGGCGTAGATGATTTTCTTCTCTCCGCCCGAGGCGGCGTTATCCCCGGACGCGGACGTACCACCCGATGGCGTGTCCTCTTTAGGGGTACAGCCAATTAGTCCAAATACTAACGCGGCCGCAAGCAGCAGCGTCAATATACGTTTGATATTCATCGTTTTTCTCCTTAATAGATTGTTAATACTGTGGCTATTCTACACTTAATCACCTTATTTGTCAATAGTAAATGCAAAAATTTGTTGAAAATAAATAATTAGCTCTTGCAAAAGAGGTGATAATTTGATATAATAGGTTTCATTATGGTGAAGTATATCTTAAAACGTCTGCTTGCGGGACTGATAACCGTATTCGCGCTGATAACAGTCGCGTTTTTCCTTATGCGAGCGATACCGGGCGGCCCGTTCAGCCCCGCCGAGGAGAAAAAAGTTCCGCCGGAAATATTGGAGCGCATCGCCGACAGCTATGGGCTTAACGACCCGTTGCATATTCAGTATTTCCGCTATTTAGGCAACATTCTGCGCGGTGATTTGGGCGTAAGTTTTAAGCGTTTGGATTCCTCCGTAAACGGGCTTATCGCTCACGGATTTCCCGTTTCCGCGAAGGTCGGAGGTTGGGCGATTGTCGTATCGGTACTGGTCGGTCTGACCCTTGGTATTATCTCGGCGATACGGCGCGGTAAAACCGCGGATATGGCGGCGATGACATTCGCTACCGTCGGAGTGAGCGTTCCGATTTTTGTCATATCCGTCATTTTGTTGTATTTATTCGCGTATTTCCTGAAAATACTGCCCACATTCGGGTTATCGAGCTGGAAACATTTTATACTTCCTGTCGCGTGTCTGTGTTTTACCCCCGTAGCGTATATTACTAGACAAACGCGCTCGTCTATGCTTGAGGTAATGCAGCAGGATTACATTCGTACCGCCAGAGCCAAAGGCGTGGGCGAGTTAGGCGTAATAGTTAAACACGCGCTTCGTAACGCGTGTATACCCGTCGTGACGTATCTGGGGCCGTTGGTCGCGGAACTGCTGACGGGTACTTTTGTCGTGGAGCGGCTATTCGCTATTCCGGGAATAGGACGCGACTACACCACCAGTATCGGCGACCGAGATTACGCGGTTATCCTGGGAATGACCGTATTTTTCGGAATATTCATAGTGGTATGTAATCTTCTGGTCGATATTGTATACGTCGCGATTGACCCAAGGGTAAAACTGGAAAAATAGTCT
>JAISKY010000244.1 GCA_031260745.1 Oscillospiraceae bacterium | reverse complement strand
GTTGATTTGGAGCAACGCTTCGCTGTTTACGCGGAACAGTCCGTTTACGGTGGAGTCAAGCTGGATTTTGCCCTCCGATACGCCCGAATATGTAATGCCCTGACCGTAAAGCGCGTCAGCGAGCGCGATAGCGGCGTCCTCCTCGTGAACTTCGTCCGCGTCGGGTTCCCACGCGTAGATATGGGTCTTACCCATATCCAGCAAAGTGGCAATATCAGCGTCGGTAAGGACGTGACCGCGCTTGAAACCTACGCTTCTTACTCCCTCCGGCGAGAGCCTAGTCATATCGTGGCAAAGGGTCTGTCCGACCGCTTGCTCAACGGAAATCTTTCTCATATATTATTACCGCACAATTCGTTTTTACATACAATTCGCTTTGTAAAGCATAACACAGCTTTTACTTCTTGTCAAGTTATTTTTCTCACCGTTCTCAAAAATTTTTGTCCAAAACCGGATATATGTGCCGCTCTCAAAATCCGGAAGTTTTTCGTTGTACCGATTTTTACAATTCATCGCGGTTGACTTTTGGTATAATACCGCCATAGACAATGAGGTCGTACCCGGACGAGGTGTGGCCTCATATTTTTGTCAGTATAAAGGGGGAGAAACGATGAATGCTCAAAAAAAGCTGGGTCTGGGTTCAGGCGTAGCCGTCTGTATGGGGCTGATTGTAGCAACAAGCTGCCTTGTTTCGCTGGGGCAGGGGTTCGGTCTTGCGGGAAACAGCTTTATCATCGCGCTTGCGATTGTCGTAGTGCTGAACTCGTTTATCGGAATCTCGTTTGCGGAACTTAACCGTATGATGCCCGACGTGACAGGCGGACTTGGTCAATATATGCTGGTAGGGTTAGGACCGTGGGCGTCGATTATGTCAAATATCTCGGCATATTTCATAACACAGGTACTCGCGTCGTCGGTTGAGCTTGCGATGTGCGGGATTGTAATTTCGGGATTGTTCCCCTCGGTGCCGCCGTTAGTGTTCTCGGTCGCGGTACTGTTAATACTGTTCGTGTTGAATCTGTTTGGAGTTGACATTTTCGCGAAAGTGCAGAACATAACCGTAATTTTGCTGATTGGCTCTATGGCAGTTCTCGGTATAATCGGGTTCTTCAAACTTGGTTCGGGAGTCCCCATAACAGCGGCGGAGTACGCGCCGCCAATGGGCGGGATAGCCGACGCGGTAAGTCTGTCCGCAATTGCTTTTTGGCTGTTTATCGGAGTGGAGTTCATTATTCCGGTCGCGAAAGATATGAAAAACTCGAAACGCAACGTACTGTTGTCAATGATTTTAGCGTTGATTATACTGTTTGTCGTTCAGTCGGTTCTCGGTATGGGTATGTCAAACTATGTATCGACCGAAGTGTTGCTGTCGGCTGAAATGCCGCATATCGCGTACGCTGAGAATCTGATCGGGCGACCCGGCGTAATCTGGATGAGTATCGTGACTATACTCGCCGCAGTATCGACGCTGAATACCGTTCTGCCCGCGACCGGTAAAATTCTGCAAGGTATGGCGGAGGAGAAAATGGTTCCGTCGCCGCTTATTAAGATGAACAAGAAAAACGTACCGTGGCTGGGAATGTTAGTCGTAGTCGTACTTGACATGGTGATGCTGTTGTCCGGATTTGTTAATTCAAGCGGACTGATTAATATAATTCTCGCCGGTTCGTGCTTCTGGATTGCGTCTTATACTCTGACGCACCTGAACGTACTCGCGCTTCGTAAGCGCTACCCGAACGCGATGCGGAGTAAAAACCTAGTTCTTGCCGGAGTTCCGCAAGCCATAGGCATAGTCGGCTGCGTTTATATGATATGGAATATCGCGAGCGACCCCGGCGACCGCGCGCTGATATACAAGATATTCGGGATTTTGTTCGCAATTCTCGCGGTCTACGCATTCGTGTGGGTTAAGGCGGTGCTGAAAACAAATCCGTTTAGACCCGTGTATATCGGCACAATGAACGTAGACAAAACGGTACTGCCGAAAGTTAAAACTTCACTGTAAATTTTTATTATTTAATATTAAAAAGGAGAATACCACAATGGCAAACACAAAAATTGATTTCCTCTACCTGAACGAGCAGGATATGATTAAGGCGGGCGTCACCGATATGAACGCTTGCGTAGACTGTATGGAGGAAATGTTCAAAATCCTCGGACGCGGCGATTATAAGATGGCGGGGCAAAACGGAAACTCGCACGGAGCGATGGTTACGTTCCCGGAGAATCCGGAGTTCCCCAATATGCCTAAAGACGGTCCCGACAGACGTTTTATGGCGATGCCGGCGTACCTCGGCGGTAAGTTCGACATCGCGGGTATGAAATGGTACGGCTCCAACGCGGAGAACCGTACGAAAGGACTGCCGCGCTCAATACTTATGGTTATGCTGAACGACAAGGACACCGGCGCGCCGATTTGTCTTATGTCCGCGAATCTCCTGTCGGCTTATCGCACCGGAGCCGTGCCGGGCGTAGGGGCGAAGTACCTAGCGCCTAAAAACTCCAAAACGCTGGGAATTATCGGCCCAGGAGTTATGAGCAAAACATCGCTGGCAAGTTTCGTCTACGCTTGTCCGACGCTTGACACGATTAAGATTAAAGGACGCGGTAAAGCGTCGATTGACAACTTTATCGACTACGCTCAAACGAATTTTCCGCAGTTTAAGACGATTACGGTGGTCGATTCGATAGAAGCCTCTTGCGCGGACTCGGATATTGTATGCGTAGGCTCTACCGCTCCTGCGGGAATTGAAAACTATCCGTACATTGACGAAAAGTGGCTTAAACCCGGCTCGTTAGTGTCCGCTCCTGCGGTGCTGAATATGGATGACGAGTTCCTGACGAAACGCGCTCGGAAAGCGCTTGAAAACTACGGGCTTTACGAGTGCTGGGCGGAGGATTACACGTATCCCGCTCACGCCGCGGTAGGCATTATCGGCGTGAAATACTTCGACCTGATGCGCGACGGCAAGATTAAACGCGAGGATATTATTGACCTCGGCGATGTTATTAACGGCGTGAAGCCCGCCCGCGAGTTCGAGAACCAAATCGTGATAAATTCCGTCGGCGGTATGCCCGTAGAAGATTTGGCGTGGGGTTTGACCGTGTACAATAACGCGGTCGCGAAGGGTCTGGGTACGAGCCTGAATCTTTGGGACACTCCGGCTTTAGCGTAAGGAGGTTATTATGCGACTGACTAACCATCCTATTCTCGGCGAGCTTGAAGCTCGCCGAGAGGTGAGTTTCACTCACAACGGCGCTGAACTTACCGGATACGAGGGCGAACCAATCGCGGCGGCGCTTAGAGCCGCCGGAGTTGTGATACACCGCTATACAAAAAAATACCATACTCCGCGAGGCGTTTTCTGCGCTATCGGTCGTTGTACCGACTGCGTTATGGTCGTGAACGGTACGCCTAATGTGCGTACGTGCGTTACGCCGCTTGAGGACGGAATGACGATTGACACTCAATACGGCGCGGGCGGTAATATTCCCGCCGGAGGTGAGAGATGACGCGATATGACTTAATTGTAGTCGGAGCGGGACCGGCGGGACTGTCTGCGGCGGCGGAAGCCGCGTCTAACGGGCTTAAAGTCGCGGTGTTCGACGAGAACGCT
>JAISKY010000188.1 GCA_031260745.1 Oscillospiraceae bacterium | reverse complement strand
TTCGGAACCGTAAAGTTTAAGATTCGCGGCTTCCGTTTCGATACTCTGAGCAACTTGGTCGAAACACAATTGAATATCCTCGCGGTATTCGCCGTACTCTTTCATTTCCGTCAGCAGAGCTTCGATTTGCGCCTTTGTCTCCGCGATTTGTCCGTCTATACTATTGATGTTATCGCGAGCCGTACCTTTGACGTCCTTAAAGTATGTACGGTTAAACCCGAACTCGCGTAAAATCACGGCTACGTCCTCAACCGCGTTTTTGTGGTTGACGATTAACAGATACCGTTGCGCCCGGTCGGTTCCGGCGACGTAAACCGCCGCTTGTCCGTGCAACGCGCTTAGCTTTTCTTCAAACTCGTCAACATTCACGCTCGGAGAAATCCCGCCGAACTGGATTCTGACGTGCGCGGTATCCGCGGCGTGAAGCGGTACGTCCAAATCAGCCCACGGCAATACCGACAGTCTGATTTTTTCAAGTTTGTCTAAATCCGAATACGCGGACGACAGCCTTAGTTCGGCCAAATTTATATGGGCGACTACATTTATTACGTGTTCCGAAAGATTGGCGTCGAACAACACGTCAAGTCCAACTACCGGTCTGTTGTAGAATAGTCCGGTCTTTACGGGGGCATACTTATCCAGCAGCGCAATCGCGCGCTTCAACTGACCGCTCAAGTTGATAAGCTCACTATCGCCGCCGTCAATCTTTAACGCGCCCTCCGGCGGCGTACCCTCGGTAAGTTGAACGCACCCGATAAGCTGAAGCTCGTTAAGAAGTTCGCCGCGTTCTTCCCTCATAGCGAACAGCGAGAGTTTCTTCATTTTCACAATCGCCATCAGCCGTTCACCATACTCTCGACGATGAAATCAGAAGCGGCTTCAAGCTTTTTCTCCACCCTGTCACGCAAAATAGCCTTGCGGTTTCCGGTGGTTCTCGCAAGGCTCTCGGCTTCTTTTTCCGCGACCAAAGCGGACTGTTTCATAAGGTTATCAACTGAGGCTCTGGCGGAGGCGACAGCGTTTTCAATAAGCGTTCTACCGTCCGCTAACGCGCGTTCTTTATCGGAAGCGGCGTCGCGTTCGGCGTTCAAACGTATCTTTTTCGCTTCAGCCTCGGCTGAATTAATAGTGCCGAACACTTCCATCGGCAGTTACTCCCCCTGTCACAATTGTACTACTGAAATGAAGTATAACATATTACTATAAATTATGCAAGAGATTTTTTTGTTTCTTCGGACTTTTTTGGAAGTTATTCGTATTAATCTCAAAGCGAATAGACGCGTCGATTTTAAGCCTGCAAATTACTGTAAAATGCAATATCGTATTACGAGTGTTTTGAAAAAATAACTTGCAAAATACTTATAAACGTGCTACAATTTACTGTAGGAAAACTAATTAGAAAGGAATGTTACTATGCAGTTAAAAAGAATATCGCTAACCATCAACGGAGTGGAGCGTTTTGTCGTTTCCGATTTTGAAAACGACAGCCTCGCGCAGGTATTGCGACGCCACGGATTTACTGGCGTAAAAGTCGGGTGCGGAACCGGAGTTTGCGGAGCTTGTTCCGTAATTATCAACGGAAAAGTCTCCCGCACGTGCAATATGAAAATCAAGAATGTTCCCGAACATTCTGACATTATCACCATTGAGGGCGTAGGAACGGCAAAGCAGCTTCACCCGCTGCAACAGGCGTGGATTACCTATGGCGGAGTACAGTGCGGATTCTGCACACCAGGTTTTATCGTGTCCGCTTACGGGTTGTTGGAGGAGAATCCCAGTCCGACTCGCGAAGAAGTCCGCGAGTGGTTCCGCTCACACCGTAACGTCTGCCGCTGTACGGGCTATAAGCCGTTGGTTGACAGCGTAATGGCAGCCGCCGCCGTTATGCGCGGTGAAAAGACAATCGAGGACATCACGTACCACCACGAGGACGGCGCCGATTATTACGGCTCGCGTCTGCCGCGTCCGTCCGCGCTCGCTAAAGTTACCGGTACCGCGGATTACGGCGACGACCTCAAACTGAAGATGCCAAAGGAAACCGCGCATCTTGCGGTCGTTATCTCCGAGGTTGACCACGCGAACATTAAGAACATCGACATTTCCGAAGCCGAAAAAGCTCCCGGCGTATACAAGGTTCTTACCGCGAAAGACGTAAAAGGCACGAATAACCTTGCAAGCTCGTTCGGGCATATCGTCGCGCGTCAGAAAGGCAACGGAGTTACCGATTACCCGGTTATCTGCGACACGAAGATTTGCCGACGCGGCGACTGCGTAGCGGTCGTATGCGCCGATACCGAGGAACACGCGAACGCCGCCGCTAAACTTGTTAAACAAGACCTTGAATTACTTCCGGCGTATAAGTCTTTCATCGAGGCGGCTATGCCCACCGCGTTGCAGATTCACAAAGACATTCCAAACGTGTATATGGAACAGTTGACGTTAAAGGGCGAGGTTGACGACGACAGCTTCGACAATTCCGCGGTCGTCGCGGAGGGCAGTTTCCACAGTCAGCACGAGCCTCACCTTCCGATTGAGCCTGACGTACTGCAAGGCTATATCGGCGTTGACGGAATGGTTACGCTCCAGTGTAAATCGCAGGCGCTGACCGAAACTCGCGAAGCCGTGGCTCACGCCTGCGGTATTGAGATGGACAACCTGCGCTTTATTATGAATTACGTTGGGGGAGCGTTCGGCTATCCCGTCGGAACCAACACATTCGCCATAATGGGCGCGGCGGTTCTGGCAATGGACGGAATCCCTTGCACAATGACGCTCAGCTACGAGCAATTCAACCACATGACCGGAAAGCGTTCCGCGACATTCGCAAACGGACGAGTCGCGTGTGACGATAAGGGCAGAATCACAGCCGCCGAATACGACGTCGGTCTTGACCACGGAGCTTACGCGGGTTCTGCCGGACTGATTTTCGCAAACCTTATAAGTGTCGGTTTCCACGGTTATAATATACCCGCGATACGCGCGCTGGCTCGCGGCGGTTCGTCAAACCACGCGTTTAATTGTCCGTACAGAGGTTTCGGCGCTCCGCAAATTTACACCACGACAGAAGCTCTGATTGATATGCTGGCTGAAAAAGCCGGAATTGACCCGTGGGAGTTCCGCTATATCAACGCGGCTCGTCCCGGCGATACTACGATTAACTCGCGTCCGTATATGGAGTATGTATACCCGACACTGCTTGAAATGATTAAGCCGACCTACGACAAGTACAAAGCCGAAGCGGAAGAAGGCAAGAAAGCCGGAAAACTGCTGGGCGTCGGAATCTCGCTCGGCGGATTCCTCGCGACTATCGGACGTCCTGACGCGGCGGAGGTTGCGTTGGAGCTTAACCCCGACGGTACAATCACGCATTTCAACACTTGGGAGGACGTCGGACAGGGCGGCGACATCGGTACGCTTACCCATACGCTGAAAGCCCTTGAGGAGCTTAAACTCAAGCCGGAGCAAATCCGTCTTGTAATGAACGACTCCAAAGAATGTCCGGATACGGGACTTGCGGCGGCTTCGCGCTCGCACTATATGGCGGGTAAAGCGACTATTGACGCCGCCGGTAAACTGCTTGACGCTATGCGTAAACCGGACGGCTCGTTCCGCGCCTATGACGAGATGAAAGCCGAGGGCTTGGAAACGAAATATCTCGGTCACATTGACCATTTGGGCGACATTGATATTGACTTCGGACTTGACCCGAACACAGGCGAGGGCGAGAAAAACCGCGCGTTTATGTACGCTGTAAATACCGCGCTTGTTGAGGTAAATCCCGAAACCGGCAAGGCTACGGTTAAACGCTACACCACCGCCGCGGACGTCGGTAAAATCGGAAACCGGCTCGCGGTCGAGGGACAAGCGTACGGCGGATTATCGCACTCAATCGGATTTGCGCTGAGCGAGAACTACAACGCCGAGAAGCGTGACGGTAATATGGCGACTTGCGGAATCCCGACAATTGACGCTGTTCCGGACGACTTCAACGTGATGTTCTTAGAAACGCCGCGTCCGCGCGGACCTCACGGTTCCAGCGGTTGCTCGGAGTGCTTCCAGTCCAGCGGTCATATGGCGGTAATCAACGCGATAAACAACGCTTCGGGAGTACGCGTGTTCGCGCTTCCGGCGACCCCGGACAAAATCAAGGCGGGACTTGAAAAGAAAGCTAAGGGCGAGAGCCAGATTCCGCCGAAATACTTCTTAGGCTCCGACTTTGAGGACGAGCTTGACGCTATCAAGGCAAACCCACTGTAAAAATTGTAAATTCAAAATTATAAATTATAAATTTGAATTAATCGTTCTCACTGCGAGCGAATATGTAAAAGCCGATTAATTTATAATTTATAATTTATAATTTATAATTGGTGAAAATGAGTCAGGAAATTACGCAGTCATATACGCAATCGTTCGTACAAAATTGCATACGGGGCGAGCCTCCGCCTTGCGCGGCGGCTTGCCCTTTTAAGTTGGACGTAAAGGATTTTCTGACTAAAACCGGAAAAGGCAAATGGACGTCCGCATACAAAACTTACCGTAACGCGGTCTTTTTCCCGTCCGTAGTCGCGGAGTTGTGTCCCGAACCGTGCAAAAACGTATGTAATATCCGCGAAAAGCCAATCGAAATGTTAAGTATCGAAAAGGCCGTACTATCGCACGTCAAAAAGCGCGGAGCCGACTACTACGCCATACCGCCGAAGGATAACCGCGTAGCGGTTGCCGGAGCCTCAATAGCGGGTTTAGCCTGCGCGTTGGGACTTGCTCAAAAGCAATATCAGGTTACGGTGTTCGATACTCTTGACGGTTGGGGAGGGAGTTTACGCGGTCACCCCAAGTTCGAGGTGTTTGACGAGGATTTTCGTTCACAGTTTTCGGCGGTTAAGGTGGAGTTCATATTCGGCGCGGAAATCGACGAACGCCGCTCGGAGTTTGAAACGGTATATGAAGCTCCCGACAACGGCGACCCGATTTACGAGATTGTCGAAGGCGCGTTTGAAGCCGTGCGTATCGAAACCTATCTGCAAACAAACAAATACCCTGAACCTCAGATAAACACTCCGGAGCGTCCCGCTGATTCCCGTTCAGGCTCGGAATTTAGCGAACAGGAAACTCAGGCGGAGGCTTCGCGGTGCTTGCAGTGCGATTGCTCCGCGTGTATAGACGCGTGCGTTATGCTTCGTCAGTTCAGGAAAGAACCGCGGCGGCTGGCGCTGGAATTTTTCACGGACGCTCACGTAAACCCGCCGCTGAATACTCACAGCCTGACGCGCGAGGCGTACTCCTGTACCGATTGCGGAATGTGCAAAGCCGCGTGTCCGAAAGATATTGACCTCGGTATTTTGTTTTACGAGTATCGCAAAATGCGGGCTGAAAACGATACCGTGCCGACGGCGTTCCACGACGTTTTCCTACGCAGAATGAAAAAGTACAACGCGGAGGGGCGCGACATACCGCCATCCGGCGACAGCAAATATGTTTTCTTCCCCGGTTGCTCGGTCTCGACCGAAATCCCGGCGGCTTCTAAGCGCGTGTACGCTTATTTGCGTGAGAAATTCGGCGCGGGATTATTGGAGCATTGCTGCGGCAGTCCGGAAAAATGGGCGGGGCTTGACAATGAACAGTTAACAGTGAACAGTGAACAGTACACGTATATTTACGCTTGTCCGAGTTGCTATGAAACGCTTCACGAAACGTATCCGGAATTGAAACTTATTTCCGTTTACGAACTGCTGGACGATTTTGACAAGCCCGAAATCCCGCGCTCCGAGTTAACGATTTTCCACGCGTGTTCCGCGAGGGAAAACGAAACCTTGCAACGCTCGGTGGAAAAACTCGCGGCGGCTTCGGGAATCGAATATCAAGGCTCGGAGCTTAGCTGTTGCGGCTACGGAGGGCAAACTCAACTCGCGAATCCCTCGCTTTTCCGCGATACGGTCAACGAACGCAAAGCACTTAACCCGAATCCGTATTTAGTCTACTGCGCGAATTGCCGCGATACTTTCAAACGTCAGGGTAAGGAGTGTTATCACGTTTTGGAACTGTTATTTCCGTCCGACGACGGCGAATTGAAGTCGCCGCTGATTATTCCGGACGATGCGCGCGAATATATGTCGGACAACCTGATAAGCGAATCTGACATACTTGAGGTAATCAACAACGCCGAAGACTCCGGCGATAAATTTGTCGCTCCGGACGGCTCGTTTACCGCGTCGCTGGAGCGCGGAGCGCTGACGTACTGGGTCGAATACCGCGTTGATTCCGGCAACGGCAATTTTGAGATTATCAGCGCGTATTATCATCGTATGAAGTTCAGGCAGGAGGGTCAGCGTTAATGAAATGCTCTAAGTGTGATGAAGAACTGGTCGTACGCAAAACCGAGTTTGATTACCTGGGCAGTACGTTCTCGCACGAAGTTCCCGTCTGCCCTAAGTGCGGAAAAGTGTTTATCTCAAAGGAACTCGCCCTCGGCAAAATGAGCGAGGTCGAGCAGCAACTTGAAGATAAATAAACATTAACCCCCGCGTTGCCTTACGACAACACAGGGGTTACGGAGTATCGCGTCACACCGCTCACACTGCCGAGCCGGCGCAGCCGAGAACATTGTTAATCTTGTGAATAACCATCTCGCGGATATTGTCGCGAGCGGGCGCGAGATACTGGCGCGGGTCAAAATGGTCGGGGTGCTGAGCGAAATACTCACGTACCGTTCCGGTCATAGCAAGACGCAAATCGCTGTCAATGTTAATCTTACAGACCGCCATAGTCGCGGCTTTGCGGAGCATATCCTCCGGCACTCCGATTGCGTCGGGCATTTTGCCGCCGTTGGCGTTAATCATCTCGACGTATTTCTGAATTACGCTGCTAGCTCCGTGCAGAACAATCGGGAATCCGGGCAGACGCTTTGAAAC
>JAISKY010000079.1 GCA_031260745.1 Oscillospiraceae bacterium | reverse complement strand
CGGGGTCATAGGCAAGTATACGCGCGATTGCCGCGCGCTGCTGCATTCCTCCGGAGAGTTCATACGGATAGTGATTCTCAAATCCTACAAGGTCAACGAGCTTAATATACTTGTCAGATATTTCGTGGCGTTCTTTCTTGGGTATGCCTTTGACCTCAAGTCCGAACTCAATGTTGGCGCGTACCGTGCGCCACGGGAACAGCGCATAACCCTGCAAGACTATTCCGCGGTCAAGCGCGGGTCCGTTTACGGGTTTGCCGTCTATCAGAATCTGACCTTCGTCGGGTTTTGCCAGTCCGATAAGCAAATCAAGCAAAGTGGACTTTCCGCACCCGGACGGTCCGACAATTGTAACGAACTCGCCCTGATTTACGGAAAGATTGAACCCCTGCAAGGCGTAAAACTTCTCGGTCTTACTGCCTTTTTTGTTGAACGAGCGGCTGAGGTTGTTAATTTCAATTTTAGCCGGCATATTATACCTCCTCCGCGAACAACGCGGTTGACAGATAGCGTTCGCCCGTATCGGGAAGAACGGTAACAATACGCTTGCCGGAGTTTCCCGCGCGTTTAGCGACCTCAAAAGCCGCCCAGGCCGCCGCTCCGGAGCTTATACCAACGACCAGACCCTCCGATTTGCTAAGCTCGCGTCCGATTGCAAGCGCGTCCTCGTTTGCCACGGTGATGACCTCGTCAATAAGCGAGCGGTTCAGCACCGACGGAACGAATCCGGCTCCGATTCCCTGAATGATATGAGAACCCGCCGTACCGCCTGACAGCACAGGTGAGCTTTTCGGCTCCACCGCGATTATGCTTACGTTGGGGTTAAGCGTTTTCAGAACTTCGCCAACGCCCGTAAGAGTGCCTCCGGTGCCTACTCCCGCGATGAATACGTCTACCAGACCTCCGGTGTCGCGCCAGATTTCGACCGCGGTCGTGGCTCTGTGAATTGCTGGATTAGCGGGGTTAGAAAACTGCTGAAGGATAACGGAATTGGGTATTTCCTTTTGCAAGGCTTCCGCCTTGGAAATAGCTCCGCGCATACCCTCCACGCCCGGAGTGAGAACAAGCTCCGCGCCAAGCGCTCTCAACAGATTGCGGCGTTCAAACGACATCGTTTCAGGCATCGTGAGAATCACGCGATAGCCTTTAGCGGCGGCTACAAACGCGATAGCGATACCGGTGTTGCCTGACGTAGGCTCGATAATAACGCTGTCAGACTTGATTAGACCGTTGTCCTCGGCGTCCTTAATCATCGCGTAGCCGATTCGGTCTTTGACACTTCCGAGCGGATTGAAGTACTCAAGTTTCAATAGCACATCGGCGGTGATTTTACGCTTTTTCAATAGATTATTGGGGCGAAAAAGCGGAGTATTTCCGATTAGTTGAGTAAGATTGTCAGCAATCAAGGTTTTCACACTCCTTATATAACATATTGAGGGCAAGCAAGTTGGCTCGCCCTCCGTTTGTACGGTCAGGTGGATAACTGAATAAAACATAAGTTACATCTTATATAATACATATCTGTAAAGTATGATTTATATGCTCGAAATTATAACACATCAATAACCCTTTGTCAAGAGGTTTTTCACTTTTTTTCAAAAAATATTTTTCCCGCGGTACATTAATACGAAAATACGAAAACCATTTCAGGGCAATACTATTTGTTTGCTAAACATAAAATGCGTTGCCCTTACGGGCAACGCATTTTTCCTGAACTCAAATTGAGTGTCAGGTAGCCGAACCTACCTTTGAGCGTATTCGGGATTCTCCACGATGAACTTGTCGTAGACTTCCTGCATTATCTGCTTAATGCGCGGGAATCCTACCGCATCAAGTCCCGCGATATAGGTGTTCCACTCGCTCATCGGACGAGTACCGTCAACGAACTGCACGAAGTTCTCACCTATGTACATCGCGACGTCCGCGCTTAGGTTACTGACCTCCGCCTGTTGTTCGTCGGTGCCTTTAGCGTTGGTGCTCGGCCAATCCATTCCGCCAAAGAACGGATAATCCGGAACAATCCAGGATTTCAGCATATTGACATATTCCTCGCCGCCCGGATAACGGAACGTACGCAGTTGGTCCTGCAACCCGACATCGGAGAACGGGTCGCCCGCGAACATAATCATAAATAGTCCGGTCGGGTCGTAACGAGCCTCGTCGGTCATCTTAGGATTGCCGTTTTCATCAGGAATCCACGCGACGCCTTCCTGACCGTAACTGGAGGTAAATCCGCCCTCTGTGCTGTAATACCAATCAGCGTAGCTGACAAGCAGCGGAATATTGCTAGCTTTCGCGTTAATTGACCAGTTTGAGAACGCCAACGCCCACGAACGGGTTCCTCTGGCGTACTGGAACTTGGTATCTGGAGCAAGTTTATTAAGCGGTAACGCCTCCCAACGGGTATTCGGGTCGATTGCCTGCTCGTTAAACGTATGAATCATACTCGGAGCCATAACATAGTAGCCGACGCCGTCTTTATAAAGGTCGGCCTCAATCGCCGCGGTATCGGTACTGTTCCAGTTTTTGGTGATGAGGTTTTCTTCAAACCACGTCGCAAGCAATGTCATTGCCTGATGGTCAATTTCTTCAGTAGCGGTATAGACTACTTTGCTATTCTCAACGCGGATATACGGCATTGCCGTAGGTCCGACGACTAAACCCGTATTCATTCCGCCGAAGAACGTACCGTTCGTACCTTC
Source organism: Oscillospiraceae bacterium (assembly GCA_031260745.1). GTDB lineage: Bacteria > Bacillota > Clostridia > Oscillospirales > Oscillospiraceae > JAISJH01. Next base: position 6,851 of record JAISKY010000079.1, on the reverse strand, counting down.
AAGAGTTGCCGCGAGGTACATCGGGTTCGCGATTCCGATTTCGGTCTGGAAGCGTTTAAGCATATCGTGAATCTGGTCGTATGTTACGACGTCAGACACTTTTAAGCCCAAACGGTCAAGCCAGTCGGCGCGTACGCACCATCCCATATTCGGCGCGGGATTCTCCGTGAAGCAATAAAACGCAATGATTGTTTCATTGTCATACCAAATCTGTTGTTCCAATTCCACGTCGTAGTTCTGACGCGGAATCTGCCACATATAGTCCGGCATATACGCGCGGTATTCCGCAAGGTTAACCGCGTATTTATCATCGACAAACGATTTCAGCGGACTCATAAGCCCGTAGTATGTTACGCCGTCAAGGATAATGTCGTCCAGTTGGTCGGCCGCAAGGTCAATTGAGAACTGGGTCGAAAGGTCAACGAACGCGGTCGGACGGTAGTGGATATTTACGCCCGTCGTTTCACGCATAAACGTCTGGAACGACATCGTATCTAATCCCGATTCCGGAATTATGCTCATATCAAAAATAATTTTTGACAGAGTAAACGTATCGTCGCTGGTGGATAACGGAAGTTCGTACTCGTAGGATTCGAGCGGATAACCGTTCGAGCCGATTTCGTACTTCAGCGAGCCGTCCGAATTAACGGCGAGCGTATCCGAGGCGTGCGGAAGCTCCGTGTAACTTAAAGTAGCGCCGGAGGAATCCGGCGTATCGCCGCCGCTCGTGTCGGAGCCCGGCGTTGCCGCGGCTTGTGTAGGCGCGGTGCTTGGAGGCGCGGTCGAATCGGTTCCGCTCGTCGGCGCGCACGCCGCGAACAGAGAAACGACCATCGCTATCGCGAGAATTAATGTGATTTTGCGTTTCATTGAATGGTAACCCCACTTTCTTAGTTTGTTACGATAAGTTTATCACAGTGTGACAAAACTGTCAAGCATTTTTGGGCAGTTTATGTTGCTTTTGACAGGTACTCAACGAAATAATTACCCGCGATTTGGTTAATTGGAGCGTCGAATTTTGCCATTGGTAATTATGCTATTTATATTTCGGATAAACCCGCATAAAATATAGATGTTACGTTAAGACAAGCGCGCGATAAAAGCCGAGCCTGTTGACATATCTAAACCGCTTCAGCCATAATATCTGTAAAGTGTTAAAATTTTGTTGACAAATCAGCCGTTTAGGGTTATAATTATACGATATTGATTATCAGGGAGTGAATGATGAATAACGACAAAAAAATCGGCAAACCCAATAAATCCAGTCGCTCCGATACCGTCAGACAAGTCGCGAAAACAACCGCGAAAGCCGCGGCGACTACCGCGAAATTTTCCGGCAGAGTTGTTATCGGTATTATTTCGCTTATATTTAGAAGTATCGGGACCGTTATCCTTGTCGGAATTTTGACGGGACTGCTGTTCACCTGTGTCTTTGCCGTTTATATAAAGACCGAGCTGTCCTCCGAACTTGACGTTGACCTCAGCGAGTACACACAAGCCCAAAGCAGCGTTATATATTACTTCGATAACACTTTAAGCCAATGGCAGGAGCTTGAAACTCTTTACAGCGAAGAAAACAGCGTCCGCGTCGCGTATTCCGATATTCCGTTAAACCTTGTTAACGCCACTATCGCGATTGAGGACAAGCGTTTTCGTACCCACAACGGAGTTGACTGGTATCGCACCGCAGGCGCGGTCACGCACATGTTTATGATGCAGGACAATTTCGGCGGCTCTACGATTACTCAACAGTTAATCAAAAATCTTACGCTGGAGGACGAAGTTACCGTTAAACGCAAGCTGACGGAGATTTTCCGCGCCCTAGAGTTTGAAAAACGCTACTCAAAAGAAGAAATAATGGAGGCGTATCTAAACAAAATATTCCTCGGAGAGCAATGTTGGGGCGTCGGTTCCGCCGCTCAGGTTTATTTCGGTAAAGAGGTAAATAAGCTCTCGTTAGCGGAGTGCGCGTCACTTATCGGAATTACGAACAACCCCTCGCTTTACGACCCCTATATCAGCGAAAAAACCAAAGAGCGTAATAAAAACAGGCAATTGACAATCCTGCAAGAGATGCTCAAACAAGGTCTAATAACCAAAGTGGAACACGATGACGCGGTAAAAGAAAAACTCGTATTCCGCAACAGTACGCGCGAAGCCGCCGCTATCGCGGCCGCGGCAAGCGGTGAGACAGGTAAACGGCACTACTACTCCTGGTTTACCGACGCGGTTATTGAGGACGTTATCACCGACATCGCAAGCGTTAAAGATATATCGCGTAAAGCGGCGACAAGTTTGCTGTACTCCGCGGGGTATCAGATTTATACTACGCTGAATCCGGATTTACAGGCGATGGTTGACGAGATTTACATCGACCCCGCGAATCTGCCTGACAACGTAAGCAAGCACGAGGAACGACTGTCCTCCGCGATTATCCTTATGGACCCGTACAACGGCAATATCGTAGCTATGGCGGGAGGAATCGGCGAGAAAGTCGGCAACCGCCTTGAAAACTGCGCGACAGATACGACGCGACCGCCCGGCTCGTCAATTAAGCCTATCGCGGTTTACGCTCCGGCGATGGATTTGGGATATATACACCCGTGGACTCTTATTAACGACTCCTCAACCGGGAATCTGCTCGGACGTAAAGACAGTTGGTGGCCGAGAAACGCCGACTACAGCAATCGCGGGCTTGTCACTGTCGCAACCGCGCTTCAGAGTTCGATTAATACGGTTTCGGCTCAGGTGCTTGATAAGCTGACGCCTCAAGTGTCGTACAACTTTATGACCGACAAACTGCACGTATCTACGCTGATTAAGGCTCAGGATGGTATGTCTGACATTGACTACTCTACGCTTGCGCTGGGGCAGTTAACCTACGGACTTACGGTTCGCGAAGCCGCCGCCGCGTATACTATGTTCCCCAATAAGGGTATGTATATCGAAAGCCGCACGTATATCCGTATTTTGGATTCGTCGGGTAACACCGTTATTGAGAATACTCCCGAAAGCAATGTCGCGATTAGCGAGCTTACCGCGTACCACATGGTAGAGATGATGAAAAATGTCGTCAGCGGCGGTACTGGCAGCGAAGCGCGGCTAAAAGATATAACCGGAATCCCCGTCGCGGGAAAAACAGGTACTTCCGGAGCGGTCGGCGACCGCTGGTTTGTCGGCTATACTCCGTATTATCTCGCGGCAGTATGGACGGGATACAAAAACTACCACGACTCCTTACCCGGCAATATGAATCCGTCCGCCCGAATGTTCAGCAAGGTTATGTCGTTGGTACACCAGAATCTCGAACCGAGAGAATTTTCCGAACCGTCGGGGCTTAGTTACGTTTCGATTTGTGAGGACTCCGGTTTACTGGCGACCGATTATTGCCGAAACGACATCAGAGGTAATCACGTAATGACGCTGAAACTTCACCCGTCGGAAAGACCCGACCGTCAGTGTACCGCGCATATTCCTATGGACTTCTGCAAATTAACCCTTGATACTTTAATGCCTGACGAAACTATTGTTCCCGCGGGAACGCTTACCGGCACGGTTACGGAGTTTTGTCCCGCCGAGGATATTGTTCAGATGAGCGTACTTGACCCGTCAAAATGCGCGTATAACGTGCCTACTCCGCCAACGACTGTAAACTATATTTACGGCTCTACAAGTCGGTGCTATGTCCACCCGATAACCGCGACTATGCCGTCGCCGGAACCTGAACCGGAACCAGGCGACGAGGACGGCGAGTTTACAGAACCGCCTGACCAAACTCCGGATAATCCGGACGATAATCCACAAAGCTCCGGTCTGCCGATGCCAACCGTACCTCCGGAGGACAATATGCCAATCTTCTAGGTCAATCAATATAACAAACCCGCAGAGTCCTAAGACCCCGCGGGTTTTCCGCGCAATGTAACGACATTGTCTTACTTTTCGGCTTCCGCCTTTTTCTTGTACGCGAACGTGTACGCGCACGCTACGAATACGCAACCGCCGATTATATTGCCTAAAGTTACCGGTAGCAGATTCTTAATGAAAATATCGGCGCAGGTTATGGCGTCGCCCAGACCGTACGCGCTTTGAGCGAACCAACCCGCCGAGAGGTAGTACATATTCGCGACGCTATGCTCAAATCCGCAGAGTACGAACATCATAATCGGGAAGAAAACTCCCGCGAGTTTCCCGCCCGCGCTGTTCGCGCCCGACGCAATCCACACGGCGATACATACCAGGAAATTACACAGTATACCGCGAATCAGAGCGTCGCCGAACGGCAATCCGGCTTTAGTCGCGGCGGTCGCGACTACCGACGCGGCAAGTCCTCCGTCGGCTCCGCCGAACAGCGATAGCGTATGTCCGTAAGTTACCGCCGCCGCAATCAATACCGAGCCGATGAAGTTGCCTATGTACACGACGACCCAGTTTTTCAGCATCGCGCTTACCTTAGTTTCGCCGTGTATTACGGAAATCAAAATCAAAGTGTTGCCGGTGAACAGCTCGCTGCCCGCGAGCAAAACCATAGCCAGACCGCCGGGGAATACGCAGGCTCCCACGAACTTTGCAATCGACGGCGACACGGAATTGATACTTACGGTCGCCGTAGCGGACGCTACTCCGGCGATTGCGATAAACGCGCCCGCGAGAATAGCAAGCACAAACAGACGCGGTACGCCGTTCGTAGCTTTTGCTTTACCTGACGCAACCCATTTTTCAAGCATTTCAACAGGAGTTGACATTGTGAAATTATAAATTATAAATTATAAACGCTAAATTAGCTATAAATTATAAATTTATCTCCTTTATTTATAAAATCGCTAAATATTATTAGTACAACAACGCGCCGAAGAATGTCACCGTATTTTCGCCGTTATTATAGCCCATTCCGGCTTTCGCGGCAAGCTCGTTGACAAAAATGCCGTAGCCCTCAATCGAGCCGTGCAATTTTTCCGGGAAACGGCAGGGATTGTCCGGGTAAGTACAGGATTCGCACTTGCCGCAGCCTTCGTTTGAAAGCAACAAATAATCGCTTAGATACGGTTTGACTTCATCGTCCAGTCTTTGCGAGATATTCTTGAACTCTACCATCGCCGCGCCCATACCCTCGAAATCAAGTGAATCTTCCAAATCAAACTTCCCGGAAAACACGAGCATATTGCCGTAGCTTTGCGCTCTTTCACGGCACTCGGAAACCGTACCGACAGCCGGAGGACACGCCCAAGTCTTACCGTACTGGCGGCAGAGATTTTCCTCGCAATAACCGCGAACCGTCTCGCTGAAATCAACGTCTTTAGGGTCAACAATTCCGAATCGGTATACGCCCGCGCGGTCCATTATTTCCTGTAAATTTTCCGGCATTTGTTTCACCTCCGGCAGAAATCAGAGTGTCATAAGGGGTTGACATTGCTTAGCGCCTGTCGCGGCTCCTCATAGCCGCGAAGCGGCGTTGACTACGTGAGCCATCAGTATTGCCGTCGTTACCGGTCCTACGCTGGGCGTGTATGATACTCCGACTTTCTCAGCGGCGTCAACGTCCGTATCGCCTACCATTTTGCCGTCGGAACCTTCCGAAAGTCCCGCGTCAATGATAGCCTGACCGGGCTTCATGTGCTTCTCGCCGATAAGTTTCGCCTTGCCGACAGCGGTGACGATAACATCGGCGGTCGCGCAAATTTCGGGAGTATTCGCGGTGAACTCGTGGCAATACGTGACGGTCGCGCCGCGGTTAAGCAGTAACATTCCGAGCGGACGCCCTACGCGCAGTCCCGAACCTACAAACACTACGTGCTTGCCTTTAAGCTCGCCGTACCCGTAGTGGTCGAGAATCGCCATACACGCGGCGGGAGTACAAGGATACGCGGAATTATCCGGCTTCGGGCCTTCGCCGCCGCCGAATACCGTGCCGCCGAATCCGTTGAACAGCAACGCGGTTGACGCGTCGGTAGCTCCGTCGATGTCCTTTTTCGGGTCAAGCGTGTTGAATACTTCAGCCTCAAACGGAAGCGGACGGAAAATCAAAACTCCGTGTACGGTGTTGTCAATGTTGAGCGACTTAACCGCGTTAAGCAGTTCGTCCTTGTCAACGTCAAGCGGCAGGATAACCTGTTTAACCGCTACGCCGACGGTGTTAGCGCGGTTTAGCGCGCCCTTTTCGTACGAAAGGTCGTCAGCGCGTTCGCCGACGCGTAAAATCGCTAATGTGGGAGTTACTCCCGTTGACTTCAAAGCCTCTACCGCGGCGATGGTTTTCTCGTTCAAACCTTCGACGACGGCTTTGGCGGCTAATTTTGTCGCGGCCATTTTTGTAAATTAAAAATTATAAATTAAAAATTATAAATTACCACCCAATTAAAGATAATCTTAATTTTGTAACAATAATCTTTTCCTCCTATTTCAGTTTTTGAAGAACAGCGTTATAGATTTTATCGGCTTTTTGAGCGTACTCCGACAAAATACGCTCCGCTTCGCTTTCCAGCGTTTCGGCGTAAGACTTGTCGGACATAGACTTCGTGTTGATATAGATGTTCAGAATCGCGCCCTGTAAAGCGGATTTGCAGAAAATCACGCCGACGCCCGCGTCTGAAAGCGCCAGAGAACTACCCTTTTCGGCGAACTCCGCTATTACGTCAATTGATTTCGCGCAGACACGCATAATCTCAAGCGGAACCTCGCAAGCCGTTTTAAGCGCGGACTCCATAATAGAGGCGCGGTTAGGGTCGTCCTTGGGTATGGAGTACGCTTTTGACAGCGGCTCAAAGTCCTCTGCGTCCTTATCGACAAGGCGCAGAAGCTCGGTTTGAAGCTCGGTCGCTTCGCTTTGCAGACGGATAATGTCTAACTCAACGTCA
>JAISKY010000075.1 GCA_031260745.1 Oscillospiraceae bacterium | reverse complement strand
CGCCTAGTCCGGAGCCGACTTTTCCGGTTTTCGCTCTGTATGTTTCCCAACCGTTGTTGACCTCAACCATAATATCCGCGCCGTTGTACTGCGAGGCTATCTTATATGTGCTGTAGGTTTCGCCCGAAATTTGATACCAGCCGCTGTCGTTTACCGCTAAATTCGTATTAGACCAGAACCAGCGATAGGAATAGCTTGCGTACGTACCTCCGGCAGGAACGGCTCTTAGCGTATCGCTGACGTATACCGCTCCGGACGGACTAATCGTTACGCCCCTGAAATCCGCGGTGTCATTGCTGTCGTTCGGCGAGTATTTTTCTCCGTTTATCGTGCAGGTAACATTAGCGGAAAAGTTTATCCTGTCATAGGTAATGTCGCCCTTGACGTTGCAGCTTTTACCGATTGTCAGAGTTCCGACCTTTCCGTTGATTCTCAAATCCGCGTTATTCGCGTTTTGGTATACGTTGTCCGTATCGCCTAAAATGTCCACTCGAATATCTTTTACCGCGCCCTCGTCAATCGTAACATTTCTGAATCCGCTGTTGCTGTACGCGTTATTTTCGGTCAGTATCGCGGTGGTAAACAAACGCGTATCGTAAATATTTGAAGTACCGTCAACGCGAATCTGAGTTTCACCCTCCGCGCGGTTTACGACCATATTGGTGATTGAACTGTTGACAATCTCAATTGTCCTGCGACCTCCCTTAACATAGACTGTTCCGGAAACCGTAACGCCTTTAAGCTCCACTCCGCCGTCGCCGACGCCCTCACTGATAACCAAATCGCCCTGAATAGTCATATTTGACAGCGTAACGCCGGAGGCGTTAATGATAACGGTTTTCGAGGCGTATTGCGAGTAACCGCCCTGCTCGGAATAAATATCCGAAATCGCGTTATCCAGCATTTTAACAAATTGCGCTCTGGTAAGGCTTTCAAGCGGCGCGAAGCGACCGCCTCCGACTCCGTCCGCGCTGATTGCTCCGCGGCTAACAAGCTCTTTGACGATACCTTTAGCCCACGCCGCGATTTGATAATCGTCGTTGAAGTTCGTATTCGCGGCGCTCGACGCCGTAATATTCAAAGCGCGTCCGAGTATAACCGCGGCTTCCTGACGCTGTACGTAATCATTCGGGCGCATATAACCGTTCGCGCCTTGTATTACGCCCGCCGAACCGGCTCTAAGCACCGCGCCGGAGTACCATCCGCCCTGAGCGACGTCACTAAACGCTCCATTCGGCAAACTAAGCCGCCATTTGAATATACGGTCTACAATTACGGCAAGCTCCCCTCTCGTAAGCGGGTCGTCCGGCCGAAACATATTATTTGTACCGGTGATAATCCCCCGTTCAGTCCAACGGTTAATCTCAACCTGCGCCCAATGTCCGATAGTATCGGCATACGCCGCCTTAGCGGTCAGCGGAGCGCCAAGCCCCGTCACCGATACGGTCAGTAAAACTGCCGCGACAGCCGCGCTTAATACGCGGTTTACTAATTTCCGTTTCACTATGGTAATCCTCCTGACGCTTATTCCGTTTCCGCGGTTTCAGTCGCCGCCGGCTCCGCGGTATTCGGTGCGGAGAACGCCGCTTCAGCCGCGGCTTCAGCTTCGCCGGGCGCGAGGTCACTCACTTTTTGTATTCGCGTCCTGCGCCTGTCGTCCGCGTCTGTTATTTGCAAGCGTTCCATATCGTGAATTGCCAACTGGAACTCAAAGTCCAGTCCTATGTTCGTCGAACTGCACTCCGGGCAAAGTTTATTGCGGGAGCGGTACGAAATCTGCTCGTTCAGAGCCTGTCTGCGCGCAACCGCCCACTTCGTTCCGCAATCAGAACAAACCATATCGTACACGCCCATCGTGAACGCCTGAATCAGCGTAGTATTAATCTCACGCCAGACTTTCCTGGCAAGATTAATGTCGTCGTCGTCAATCATCTCGAACAAATCAAGAATTCTGTCTTTTAATTCCTCCACCGGTTCTTCCATCTCCGTCGGCAGAGTTATGAATTTTTGCTCGGTAATCGGTACTTGAGGTTTAGCTGCCATTATTCTATCCCTTTCTCTGTTTTGAAAAAATTCACCGTGCTGAGGAATCCGACCATTTTAAGCGGAAGTTTCGCTTCCTCGCAAAACCCGTACAACATTCCGTACACTTCCGGAGCCTGTACCGACAGCGACATAGGCCGCCCGTATTTGCCGATAAAATCTATCAAAATATCAATCGTTTCCTCCGGAATGTCCTTACCGGGCGGAAGCAGTTTAACGTCAAGCACAATATTCTTGGGCTGGTCGGCTAACACAATAAGCGTCGGATAAAACGGACGGTCGTAACCTTCCTCCGTAGAGGGTTTCGTAACCATAAAAACGTCAAGTTCCAACTGAGCGTCAACCTGCGGGCTTGTCGAAATCCGGTACAGCGTCATCTCGTCCGGCGGGTCAATCAATTTAGGCGCGGGCGGCGGAAGTCTCAGCCGCCGTACCTCGTTTACCCATTCTCCGGTAACTTTATCGTAACGCCGCGTCGGACTTTCAAATCCCGCGAAATCCATCTTAGGTTTTTCCGAGTCAATCCATTTAAGCAATTCTACCGCGTGTCGGTAAACTTTCGTAAGCGTAGCGACCTCAAACTCCGACAATGTCCACGGTATATATCCCGGCATAAACGACTTAAACTCAATACCGTCTTTGCCGTGAGTAATCGCGATTGACCTAAGCGCGATTTGCACGAGCTTATCATCTCTGTTATGTAACCATCTGATATACGAACGCAGACTGTCCGACCCCGGCATACAGTATAATCCCTCGGCGAAGCTAAGAAAATATTCCTCGTCGTCCTCGTCGCAAATACTAAAAAAACTGTCGGCGGTATATTCGCCCCACGGCACGATTTTGAACAATTCCGTCGTTACGTTATATAATGGATTCCACTCCACTTCATTTTCAGTTTGTTCTTTACGTTTTGGCACTTCTTATTTCTCCATTGCGCTCTTTTTGTATTCAGGGTTCATCTTCTCAATCGCGTATCTGAGCGATGTTCGCGGCATAACCGATTTATTTCGCGTAACATACTCAAACACTTCGGTTTCGTGAGCCTCCGACGCCGCCTTTAGCATCCAGCCATAGCCTTTCCGTACCATATCTTCAGTATCTGTCAGAAGTTTATCCGCGATTTTGAAAATATATTCAAGAAATTCGCCGCGCCTTGCCGGTATAATCAGCGTAACCGCCGCCGCGCGTTTTACCCACAAATTTTCATCGTCAGCCCAAATCAGCAAACGCTCAATTAATTCCGGGTACATCGAAACCAAGTCGCCTACCGTATGATTGCACAAGGTATCGCACGCCGCCCAATTATGAACGTAAAGTCTAATCCAACGCTCAAATACGTCGATGTCGCTTCGCTCGTATAGTTTTTTCTGCGACTCCGACCACTCACACGCGACTCGCATTTCGTCAAGGTACTCCGATTTCCACAGCTCGTCGCACAGCTCGAATATTTCGGATTTCGTAAGTTTCTCTTTTTTGAACTCGTCGGCGTAACGCTTCGCGATTTTCAACGACAGCGTACCGGTTACTCCGCGATGTTTGATTTCCTCTTTGAAAAATCTGCGTTCTTTTTCCGCGTGAACCGGGTCCGCGACTTCGTCCATATCCTTGCGAAGCCTCTCTATTATATTCGTCATATTTGCTCCAATAGTTTAATCCCAAGTTCCGTAAGTTGTTTTCCGTCAACGACGTCGGGCGCGTTCGTCATAGGCTCCGACGCGTTTTGAAGTTTCGGGAACGCGGTTACGTCGCGTAAACTTTCGCACTCCAATAGCTGCATAACCAAACGGTCAAGACCAAGCGCCATACCGCCGTGAGGCGGAGCGCCGTAACGGAACGCTTCAAGCAAAAATCCGAATTTCCGGTTCGCTTCCTCGTCGCTTAGTCCGAGCAGCGTGAAAATTCTGCTTTGAAGTCCCGGCTCCGTGATTCGTATCGAGCCGCTTGAAAGCTCTATGCCATTCAGTACGAGGTCATACGCTTTTGCTCTGACTTTGCCCTTGTCGGTTTCAAGATACTCCAGGCACTCGTCAAGCGGAGCGGTAAACGGGTGGTGCATCGCGACGTACTCACCAAGCTCCGCGTCAAACTCAAAAAACGGAAATTCCAAAATCCAAACGGGCTTAAATACTCCCTTTGGGATTATATCAAGCGTTTTCGCGAGTTCCGTACGTAAACTTCCAAGCTGACCTAACGTGTCGCGGGAGAGTAAAATTACGTCGTCCTCCCCCGCCCCGAAGCGCGAGATTAGCTCCGCTCTCTGTTCGTCCGTGACGAATTTCGCGGTTTGAGTAACGATACCCTTACCGCCGATACCTTTGGAGAACTCCGAAAGTTTGTCAATCTGCTTGCGCGACAGCTTAGGCGCTTTAATACCGCGAGTATCCGGCAGTATGTCCGTTACGTCAACAATCTCAAGCCCGAACCTTAAATCCGGCTTGTCGGAGCCGTAACGCTCCGTAGCCGCTTTGTACGTCATTCGCGGAATCTCGCCTATGTCAATCCCCAGTATCGCGTCGAAAACACGGCGTACATAACCCTCTACCATTGAGATAACGTCCTCTTGCTCCACGAACGACATCTCCAAGTCAATCTGTGTAAACTCCGGCTGACGGTCGGCGCGTAAATCCTCGTCGCGGTAACACCGCGCGATTTGCATATAGCGGTCAAAGCCCGCGACCATCGACAGTTGCTTATACAATTGCGGCGACTGCGGCAACGCGTAAAATTTACCGTTTTGGACGCGGCTGGGAACAAGATAATCCCGCGCGCCCTCCGGCGTGGATTTTATCAAAGTGGGAGTTTCAATCTCAATAAAACCGTTCTCGTCAAAATAATCGCGTGTAAGTTTCGCGATTTGGTGCCTAAGAAGCAGATTTTTCTGCAATTTCGGACGGCGCAGGTCAAGGTAGCGGTGCTTCATACGAATCGGCTCCGCGGTTTTACAATCGTCGGTTATCTCAAACGGCGGAGTTTCCGACTTCGCGAGTATTCTAAGCTCCGTAACTTCAATCTCAATATCACCGGTCGGAAGTTCCGGATTTTTCGATGCGCGCTCGCGCACCGCGCCTTTTACGGCAAGTACAAACTCCGGTCTTACGCTTTTCGCTTTCTCCAGCAACGGCGAAGTTTCACCGAACGCAAGCTGAACAATGCCCTCGCGGTCGCGTAAGTCTATAAACACTAACGCGCCCAAGTCGCGGATTTTCGCCGCCCAACCCGTCAGCGCGATTTCCCTGTCAATGTCCGCGGAGCGTAAAACTCCGCAATATCCGGTTCGCTTAAAGTTTTCTAAGTTGTCCACTAATCTCTAACCTCTTTCAGGTATATATCGTATTGATTTCGCGATTGCCGCCGCGTTAAGCTCAACGCTGACGCTCTCCGAGTTGCCGCGCATCGGTTTCAGCGTTCCGTGACCGGACGCGATTTCATCGCCGCCGATTACCAACGAATACAACGCTCCGGAGCGGTCGGCGTACTTCAACTGAGCTTTAAGGCTTCTGCCCATTATATCACGCTCCGCCGAAATACGCAACTTTCTAAGTTCGTTAACCAGTTTTTGAATCAGCTCGTCCGCGTTATTATCCGCCGCCGCTATGAACACGTTCACACCGCCCGGTTTTTCTATCTCCGCGCGCTCGGCGTCCATCGCGAGTAACATACGCTCGATTCCGCTACCGAAGCCAAGCCCCGGAGTATGCGAACCTCCGAGCGTACTTACAAGTCCGTCGTAGCGTCCTCCGCCGATTACCGCCAATCCACCGATACCGTCCGCGAGGAACTCAAAAACCGTGCGGGTATAGTAATCAAGCCCCCGAACAATACGTGAATTTACAGTAAACTCCAACCCCGATACGTTCAAATATTTTTTCAGTTTCTCAAAATGGTCTACGCAATCGCCGCACAAAAACTCCAATCCGCTCGGCGCGTCTTTCGCGACGGAACGGCAAATCTCGCTTTTGCAGTCCAAAATCCTAAGCGGATTACGCTCTAAGCGCTCGCGGCAAGTGTCGCACAGTTTGTCTATACGAGCGTTAAAATACTCTTTCAGCGCTTCCATATACTTCGGGCGGCAATTCGGACAGCCGATGGAGTTAATCTCCAGCCTTACGTTATTAACGCCAAGCCGCCTAAGATACTCCGCGCCCAGCGTGATAACCTCCGCGTCAGAGCTCGCGTCCTCCGAGCCGAAAAGCTCCACTCCGAACTGGTGATGTTCCCTGTAGCGTCCCATTCCCGGTTTGTCGTAACGGTATATCGACGTGACGTAGTATTCTTTTACCGGCAGTCCCGCCGCGAACACGGAATTTTCCAAGTTCGCGCGTACCGCGCTTGCGGTACCCTCCGGTCTAAGCGTGATACTGCGTCCGCCTTTGTCCTCAAACGTGTACATCTCTTTCTGAACGACGTCGGTAGTATCGCCGACGCCGCGCTGAAAAAGCTCCGTATACTCAAACGTCGGAAAGCGAATCTCCCTGAATCCGAAATCCCGCGCTACGCCCGCCGCGACGCTCTCAATAAAGTGCCATTTGTAAATCGCTTCGGGAGTAATGTCCGCGGTTCCGCGCGGACGCGATATGCTGACAGCCATAATTACCTCTCTTGTAAATTGCTTTGGGTCGCGGCGCTTTGCATAAGCCGGTTCGAGTTATTTGCGTCCGCGAACAATATCGCGCCACGCCAAATCTCCGCGCTGTAACCCAAGAATCAATACTTCCGCGGTCGCGACATTCGTCGCCAGCGGAATTGAGTATTGGTCGCACATTTTAGAAATCTGCGCCAAATCCTCACTGTACCTCGGATAGTTCGGGTCGCAAAAAAACAACACCAAATCAATTTCGTTGTACGCGATTCTCGCGGCGATTTGCTCCCGCCCTCCGAGTACGCCGGACAGACATAACCGTACGGGCAACCCCGTCGAGTCGATTATTACGCGCCCGGTGCCGCTTGTAGCGTTAAGTTTATGTTCCGCGAAAATTGACCTGTACGCGAAGCAGAACTGTCCAAGCAGTTCCTTCTTGTTGTCGTGCGCCATAAGAGCAATGTTCACAATAGTCCCTCCCCTCACTCGCTAATATTCAAAATTAAATCTATTCGGTCAGCCAATCGCCGGGCGATTCTTCTGTAAGCCTTTTGCGCCGGG
>JAISKY010000042.1 GCA_031260745.1 Oscillospiraceae bacterium | reverse complement strand
CGCTCCCGCGTTCCACGCGTAATTCTCGCAGTAAGAGTCCGTTATCGTTAACGGCAACCCGTCCGCAAGTTTATCCAGGTATTGTTTCAGACCCTCAAGGTCGCCGGACTCGCAATAGCTGATAAACGCGGTAAACTGATGTCGGAGGTCGTGCCGCATCGCTTTAACCTGCTCGGAGTTCGTGGCAAGACGCTCGTATTGTTTGCGTTGAGCGTCTATCTGGCGGTTCATATCTTCGATTTTAATCTCTAAAATGGTTTTTTCGGAAATCGCGCGCGACGCTTCCTGAACATACCGCACGCCAATTGTAGCGAGTTGCAAGAAAAATATAAAAGCTCCAATCTGAAAGATAAGTATAATTGATTCGATAAAACGAATTTCATAGTTCAGAATCGCCAACAATGCGAATGCTATAATTACAATCGTTGGCAGAACAAAACGCTTTGCCGTATAGTTTTTGAAGCGGACAATTTCTCGAATCGCCAGCCCAAGAACAGTCAGCAGCATTACCGGGATTATAATATTATAAAGGTACAGATTGTGCGCGAGCGAAACTTTCCCGATTATTTGTAAGAAAAACGCGATGAGAATAAGAACGGACAGGAAATAACGCATTACATAAAATACAAAAACGCGGGTAGGCTTCAAAGCCAATTCCAAAAAGCGTAAAAACGGCGGAGCAAACAGGAAAAGTCCGCAATAGGACATCATATACAGCAACGCCGGATACGGGAATAAAAACGCGGTGAACGGACATTCTCCGAACGCCCACACTCCTATGGTAAGCGCAAAAAGACCAAGGTAAATGAAAATCGAAGCGGACGGCAGTTTGCGAGAGAGTACGCAAGCGGTTCCGCTCATTACTATACCGATTAGCAGGAAGAACATCGCGAGCAAAACGGATATGCCGTACTCCCGAAATTCCGCTGCCAATAGCGCGGACGCCTCGCCGTAGACGAGCTTTGGTAGCGATATGGCGCTTCGTTCTTCGGGCGAGATGTATTCAAAGCGCAATTCCTGCCGCGCTACGCTGTCCGGCAATGGTATAATTGTGATAATTGTAGGCGGGTCAATCAGGAATTTCGGGTAACTTCCGGGCTGTCCGCAGGAGTAAATCAGAGTATCGTCCGCGTATAGATTCAGCGAGGTATATATGGTTTCGATTCTAAGGCTGTCGTTATTCGTCGGTTCTATACTTGTATACACGGTAACGGGCGTACGCGGTTTAAGGTCGGAGATTTCTGACGGGACAACCGCCGGAATTAACTCGCCCTCTCCGATTCGGTAGGTTATGTTGATTGCTTTTTTTACGCCCGCGGTAAACGATTGAGTTTCAACTTTCAGCGGAAGCGAGAAAATCGCAATCAAAATCAACAGCGCAATAAGACCCGCGAGATAAATGATAGCGGGCAAATGCCGTTTGTTTTGCAGCCACTTTTTCATTTCTGCTCCTTTGCCGCCTCCGCAAGCAACCAGTTCATATACGCTTCGCGGATAGCCGGAACGTCGCCGCGCCTGATATAAACCGTATCGCCGTTTTTCATTAAGAAGTCGCGGTCAATGTTCGCGACAAAGCTAAGATTGACGATGTACGACCGATGACTATGTACAAATCGCGGCGGCCGCAAAATCTTATCAAAACTTGACAACGTCATAGAGCGTCCGGTTTCATAAACCTCGGTTGGCGTATGAACCAGACAATTATGATTTGCCGCCTCGATATACATAATGTCGTCAATCGGAATATTGACGATAACGCCTTTTACGCTGACGGGACAGGTTTCAAGCTCCGTCCGCTGAAGATGTTTAGTGAGGATTCTCTCCAGTTTTTGGTTGCGAACGATAGGCTTGACAAGGTATTGCTCCGCTTCGACGTCAAACGCGTCGAGCGAAAAATCCAAACTTGTAGTAGTAAACACAATGCGGCTGACGACGCCTTGCGCCCTCAGCAAACGGGCGGTTTCAATTCCCGTTATATTTTTCATATATACGTCCAGAAAAATCAGGTCGAAGTCCGCGTTAGCGCCGGTTAAAGCGGTCAAAATGTCCTCGCCGCATTCAAACCTTGTAACGTCGGCGGTTATGCCAATCTCGTTTATCAACGACGTTAAACGCTCGGCGTCTTCGTCCAAATCTTCGCAGACGGCGATTCTCACAGGCGATTGCATACAATGATTTCCTATCTCAACGGTTATAGAGTGAATAATCAATATTGTATATTATTGGTTTCCACAATTAATTATAACATAGAAATGTTTGAAACGCAAGTGTTTTTTCGACACTTCCCGCGAACAGACATAAATCATTATATAAAGCACAAATTCGCTCGTTCCGTATGTCTAAGATTGGGAAAAGATAGTGGTTCGCTTGCTTTAAGAAGTTAAACGCCGATACTCTCTACCGCCGCGCGGCAAAGATTCAGCACGCAGTCCAAATCGGAGAGTTTCCCGACGCAACTTGGGGAGTGAATATTCCGAGTCGGCAAACTGATTGCCGCTACTTTTGCTCCGTGACCTCCGCGCTGAAAACTCCGAGCGTCCGTGCCGCCCGCGATTCGAGTTTTCGTCTGCCACTTGATACCCTGACGGTCGGCGATAGCGGTAAGTTCGGTCCACAGTTTGCGGTCGTATATCGTACCGCCGTCCATAAACGGCAAAACCGCGCCGTTACCGAGTACGCACACTTTTTCGCCGCCCTCGCGTGAGGGATAATCGGCGGCGGTCGTACTCTCAACCACAATTACGGTATCGCAGTCCAGGCGATTCGCGGCGGTTTGCGCTCCGCGGCATCCGACTTCCTCCTGAACAGTGAAAACGTAATACGCGTCGCGGTCGGTTTTTTCTTTTAATAGGGTTAGTAAAACCGCGCAGCCCGAACGGTCGTCAAGCGCCTTTGCCTTTACAAAGCCGTTACCGAACTCAGAGTAATCCGAGTTAAACGCGGCGTAATCTCCGGGCTTTGCGGATTCGTTGCCAAACGCGTCAATGAAAAGCTCGGCGACTTTAGGAACACGCTTACGCTCCGCGGAACCCATAAGATGCCACGCTTTTCCCGGACTGATGATTCCGTCTTTTTTACCCGCGGAGGTCAGCAATCTGACGCGCTTACCCAACGCGACCCGTACGTCAACTCCGCCGGCGAAATCAAACTTGTAAAATCCGCCGCCGGTGTGTTCCGTCAGGATTACGCCGACCTCGTCAATATGCGCCGCCAGCGTTATTGGTTTTTTTTTAGAGGCGGAGTCGGCTCTACGCGACACAATCAGATTACCCATAGCGTCCTCGGTGATTTCGTCCGCGTACGGTTCAGCTTCCTTGCGGATAAGCTCGCGGACTTCGTCCTCAAAGCCCGAAGGAGCGTCCGCAAGCGTAAGTTTTTTCAGTAAATCAGTCATAATGTTCTCTTTCCTGATATGGATTTGCGTTACGGTAGGTTCGGCTATTGCCGTTCGCCGACGTACAGACCTACGCGGTTTTGAATAAGCGCGGCGGTTTCCTCCGCGGTTTTATCGCCCGCGAAGAACGCGGCGGCTTCTTGAGAGATTATCTCGCCCAATGTCCAGTCGTAACTTGTCATACTGTCCACGGAACGTAGAAAAACTCGGAATTTGTTAAGCTGTTCTAAACTCATCGCGCCGTAGGTACTTTCAATTTCGGAGGTATAGCCTTTGTAAATGTAGCCTTTAGGGATAAGTTTCCCGTTTTCGTCGTAAGTGTCGGTCGTCCAGTATGCGGCTTGTTCGTTGAATAAAATTTTATTAGACGGAAAACCGTCAAACATACCGCGCTGATAATCGGGCGTCAAAAATTGCCGGATAAAGCTCCACGCCGCGTCTTTATGTTCGCTAACGGAGCTAATCGCGAGCGTTTCCACAGTTTCCGCGACACTTCCGTTTCGGCTTTCGCACGGAAAACCCTTGTACGCGACTTTACCGCCTAACCTGATTTCCTCGGTTAATACGGAGCCGAAGCCGTTATATATTGTTTGGTGTACAAGCAGTCTGCCGCCCATAATCGCGGATTGTTCGTCTGAACCGCTTGAATAATTGGGACTTTCCGGAAACGATTTTATAAATTCCAAAAGTTTTGCGAACTCCGGAGTATCAAAATTACATTCTCCGTTTTTGAGGTCAATATACTCGTTGGAGTTAAAGTTGATGACATTGCTAAGGATTTCGCTTCGAGTGCAACTGTTCGGAACCGCTTTAGCGCCGATTTCAGCGGCGGCTAACGCTTCGTTTAGTTCGTCGATTGTCCAACCGACGTCAGCTCCGATATAATCGGCGTTGCCCGTCATAG
>JAISKY010000024.1 GCA_031260745.1 Oscillospiraceae bacterium | reverse complement strand
CAAACGGATTTGTCTCCGACATCGGAACGTGTTTATGAGCCGCCGCGTGAAACACTATCTCCGGACTGTATTCCGCGAACACTTCCCTTAACCGCCTGATGTCGCGAATCGACCCAAGCGCCGCGGTAAAATCCGCATCGGGGTATAAGCATTTTAGCTCGTAACTGATTTCGTATAATCCGTTCTCGTTAATATCGAACACTATCAACCGCGAAGCTCCGAACGACAGTACCTGACGGCAAAGCTCCGAACCGATTGAGCCTGCTCCGCCCGTCACCATAACCGTCTTGCCCCTGACAAGCGAACTAACGGCGTCCATATCCAGCCGAATCTCGTTGCGCCCGAGTAAATCCTCAAGGTTTACTTCCGCGATTGCCGATGATATAAAAGACTTGACTTTGGTTTCCATCTTTCGTTTATTTATCATACTATTTTCCTCTACAGTTTATTTTTCCTATTGTCGGAGTGAGAACAACTCCGACATTCTCAATCTGAACGGCTATAGATTAATATATACCTCATTTTATCGCTTGTCAATATATTTTCAATGTATATTCCATTTTTTCATAATATTACCTGAAACGCTTTCGATTTTAGTAATTTATTTCTTGCCGCACTTTTGTGTTGCTATCGTCAAGCGGTTATGTTATAATGTTATCATAAAAAAACATCTTAAATGGAGGCAATTTTATGTCCAATTTCTCTTTCGAGTACACAAACCTTACTCCGGAACAAGTCAAAACCGCCGTAAAAGCCCCGATTACGCTGGAACATTCCGACAAACTCGCGGGACAAACCCTAAACTTCGCGCTTGACGGCGGAGCGGCGCTTAGCCTGAAATTCAACGGCGGCTCAACCCTTACGGTTAAAGGGCTGGACGTTGCCGCTGACTCTATCGGTTACGCTCTGCTGGAACTTGGCAGCGTCGTACTTATCGCCTACAAACTCCCGGATTCGCTGACTTCGCACATCGTCGTCGCCGACCTTGTCACGCGACTTGCCGCAGTCTACGAAACCTGGCTTTGCGGTGAGCGCGTTCCGGCCCGCGAGGTCAACCGCGAAGTTTATACAGGCTACGTAACAGGCCGCGAAGTCCCAACACATCGCCCTGCCGCTACCAAACGGCTCGTCGGAAAAGCCGTACGCTGGAGCGGCGACGCGGGTACTAACGTCACAATATACGCTACTCCTATGTACTCGTCATATGTTCCCGGCGGTTCCGACCAGACGTTCACCGCGCCCACCGACTACTACGAGTTTGACGGACACACCTACCTCTACGCCCGCACGGAGTGCGAGTTCTCCGACGAGCTTGTTCTTGAAGTCTTTGACCTCTATACTATGAAGCTGATTGGCATACGTACCGGTTTCACGAATTTAGACGAATACGAGTTCCGCGCGTATTCCGCGAGCGGAAAAATCCTCGGTCAGTTCGCCGCTTACGGTCCGTTCGGAGTGGAGTACGACCAGCCGTTCGGATTCCCGCCGCGTCCGTCTGAACCGTCCGCGTCAGACGCTACGGCGTTTCCCGCAATGCCCAAAGGTATGCGTATGGCTTACCGTCCGTTTAATATGGTTCACCCGATGACGCTGGACGAAGTTAAGGAACTCGCCGCTAAAACCGGCGCGTGGACCGGCGCGTTCGCGGGCGTAGGCAAAGAAAAACGCTGTATGCCTACAAGCGGCATAATGAGCGGCAGAACTTTCAAGCTCCGTTTCGACGGTGGCAAAGTCTGGGAATACGAAACCACCGGACAATACTCCCTGAAATTCCGCCACGATTCCGATTGGGTTGAGGAGCGTTACGAAGCCTTTGAAGCCGACGATAATCTCGCGTTCTTTACTCACACGTCCTGCGGTATAGCGCCGACCGAGATTTTCCAATTCGCGGTTGACTTTGATAACGGTCTTGTTACCTGCCTAATCTCGCGTCTGGACAACGAGAAATATACTCGCGAACCTACGCAGGAATGGCTATTCGGCGTAATCGAAATCGCGGGTGTTACTCCGTCCGCGGAGCGTCACGGCTTCACCGATGAACTTGTCGGCAAGTCGTTCACGTGGACGTACAACGACCAAACTACGTCACAGCATATCTACACAACGGCGGAGTCCTACTCGTGGTCGATTATGATGAACGGTACGCCCGGAATGATGTGGAGCAGTCCCTGCAAGTACGTTAAAATTCGCGACGGCGTTAGTATGATGTCGTGGATTGAGCATCGCTCCGCGGGTACTCAGGGTACGTTTCTGTTTAATACAAAGACAATGCACGACTGCGGCACGTGCTACGGTATCACTCACGACCAAATCTTCGAGTACAACACGTTCGGCGCGGAAGCCCGCAACGCGGGAACAATTTACAGTTAATAATTTACAGTTAACAGTTGACCGATAAGGGCAGACTACCATTTGTTTGGTAATCTGCCCTAATTTGTTCACTGTTAACTGTTACTTGTTAACTGGAGTAGTCTGTCGAATAGGAAACCTGTGTCTAGCGGACCTCCGCACGCCTCCGGGTGAAATTGCGCGCTGAATCCCGGAAAATCCTCGTAGTCTAAACCCTCGCACGTGCCGTCGTTTATGTTAACGTAACGCATTGTCGTACCTTTGGGTAAATTCTCCGGACTTACCGCGTAACCGTGGTTCTGACTGGTAATATACGTACGCCCGGTTACGAGGTCGCGCACCGGATTGTTCGCTCCGCGATGACCGTATTTCAGTTTCTCGACACTCGCGCCGCGAGCTAACGCGAGTAGTTGATGTCCGAGGCAAATCCCCATAATCGGAACTCCGCTTTCCGTCAGCTTCGCGATTTCCTTTATCAGAGCCGTATTTTCGCGAGGGTCGCCCGGACCGTTTGAAATCAGCACTCCGTCGGGTTTTTCCGCAAGCACTTCCTCACAAGTAGCGTTGTCCGGCATACGAATCACAGAGCAGCCGCGCTCGGCAAGGTTACGAATCTGAGCCAGTTTCAAGCCGCAATCCCACAGCACTATCCGTTTGCCGCCCGGTTCGCCGTCTATGACTTCTCTGCCGTAGTCGCGAACCTGTTCCAACGCGTCCAAAACGGCATAACTCTTTATCGCGTCCATATCCACCGAATCAGGGTTAAGCGTAAGCGCTCCGTTCATAACTCCGCGTTCACGCAGTATGCGCGTAATCTCTCTGGTATCAATGCCGCAAATCGCGGGAATCCCCTGCTTTATCAGAAAATCCGAAACAGTACCCTCACTGCGGAAGTTGGACGGTTCATCGCACGGAGTTTTTACGATATAGCCCTTAACATAACTTTTTCCGGATTCGGCGTCCTCAAGGCTAATTCCGTAGTTCCCTATTAGCGGAAAAGTCTGTAACACAATCTGCCCCGCGTAGCTTGGGTCGGTCAGCGTTTCAAGATAGCCCGTCATAGAGGTTGTAAAAACGACCTCGCCGATTGTATCTCCGATGTCCGCGCCGAATGATTCGCCCTCAAACACCCGACCGTTCTCCAATACTAAATATGCTTTCATTTTACCCTTTCTTCCTCCAACCGGATTCCGGCAGGTTTAGGCTCTTCGTATGTTTTCAGTATACCCATCGCAATGTCGCGTTTGGTTACTCTCCGGTCCATCGCCTGACGCTCAATGTGCCTATGCGCTTGCGGCTCAGTCATTTTCAAATTCGAAATAAGCACCAGTTTCGCGCGGTCAATCAGGCGAATGTCCTCTATCTTCGTTTCAAGCTCGCTGATTCTCTGCCGCGTTATTTCAAGCGTTTTCAGGATATACTTGAACGTCTGAGCGTTCAGCGGCTTCGCGATTACTATTACTCCATGAGGCTCGACCAACTGCGCGATTTGCTCGTAACGCTCTTTCTTCACGACCAAAACCGTACTTCCAATCTTCGCGCACATAACGGCAAAGCTAGTTCCAAATTCGTCGGTCAGCGGAGCGTCCACAATAAACAGGCTACAATTTTCAGCGCGCGGCGCGGCGCGCTCCGCAGAGTCGAAAATATCCACATTCACATCGGGGAAAAAGTCCGTAAAGAACTTAACCCCCTTATCAGACGCGGACGCTATCAATACTTGTTCCACAAATTCTTGATTGCTCACTCTTAATTATTCACATAAAGCTGAGTGTACGGGTTATTGCTGTCCGGTTTAAGCAAAATATACTCGTCACTTAACAGCTTATCCGCGTCGCCGCCGAAATATCCGGTGAAATCGCGTATAAGCGGCTCAATCTCAGCTAAGTTCTCGCGGGTCGCTTTGCTGACCGCAACTTGCTTAGGAATCTCCGGCGGAAGTTCTGAACCTCTTATGAAAATTTTGCCGCCGTGCATTCCCGTGCCGGTAAAGCGTCCGATTTTTTCACCGTTCAGCTTCAACA
The DNA here is from genome assembly GCA_031260745.1 of Oscillospiraceae bacterium. GTDB lineage: Bacteria > Bacillota > Clostridia > Oscillospirales > Oscillospiraceae > JAISJH01. The sequence goes on along the minus strand of JAISKY010000024.1, from coordinate 2,064 downwards.
CTACGAGAATCCCGCCCGCCATATACTCGCCAAGGAAATTACCCGTACCGCCGCCGACTATAATCTGCGGGAACAAATCTCTGTATTGTTTCATGTGGATACCGGCGCGGTATCCGACTCCGCCGCGAATAAACATCTTACCGCCGCGCATACCATACCCCGTCGCGTCGCCGGAGGTTCCGTGAATTATCATCGTACCGCCCGACATCGTATCGCCTGTCGCGTCCTGAGCGTTTCCGTTAACCAATATTCTCTCACCGTTCAGGTAACAGCCCAACGCGTTGCCCGGAGTTCCGTTGATTGTAAGGTTCAACCCTGCGCGACCCGCGCCGATATAACGCTGACCCTCACAGTTGTCAATCTGAATGTCGCCGTTGCCGGAGTCCAAAAGCTCGCGAATTTTCCCATTCAGGGTTTGAAAGTGCATACCCTTCGCGTCAATAACCGTTACGCTCATCTCTCCACCCCCGCCAGTTTTTTCTTGCGGTCTGAACCGCTAAAGGCAATCAGACCGGGCTTATCTTTTATAATATCAAAATTCACGCTGTCAAGCGGAGTTTTCTCGCGAATCATAGTCGTATATATACCCGCGCGGTTAATTTCTCCTATTAGGATAAATCCCATCAGGCGTCCATTGTCTTTGCAGATTAGACGGTAGTTCTCTCCGTCGTTAACCTCGTAACGCTCCCCGGTGTACGCGCCGGCGCTTAGGATATGTTTGCCCCAAAATCCGATTGCGTTCATCGGAATCGCGTCGTCGTAGGGTTTATCGTCAAGCCCCGCTATGTGCCGGCCTACGCACGCGCCCTGAGCGTACGCGTTCGGTAACAACGCAAGCACTTGATTTTGCTCCGTACAGATGTTATAGCTTTCGGAGCAATCGCCCGCCGCGTAAACGTCGGACAAACTCGTGCGGCAATAGCTGTCGGTAACGATACCGCGGTTAACCTCGCCGCCCGCGTCTTTGACTAACGCGACATTCGGACGAACTCCCACCGCGAGTACAAGCACGTCGAAGTCAATAACCTTTCCGCTTTTCATTACGGCTTTATTGCCCTCGAATTTGTCCGCTGTATCGCCAAGGTAAAACTCCACGTCGTTGGACTCAATCCAGCGTTGCATAAGGCTAGCCGCGTCCTCGTTAAGTATGCTCGGCAGAATCTGCGGAGCCAAATCGCACACGGTTATGTGTTTCGTAAGTTTGCTAACGCCTTCGGCGCATTTAAGTCCGATTAATCCCGCGCCGATAATAAATACCCTCGTATTGGAGGTTACGTTCTCCTGTAAAAACTTAGCGTCGTCAAGCGACATAAACGTCGTTTTCTTCGTAACGCTGTCAAGCCCGGTCATAGGCGGCACGAACGGAGTAGAACCCGTCGCGTTAAGCAGCTTGTCGTAGGCAAGCTCGTACTCGGAACCGTCCTTGCTCCATTTGATTATCTTAGCGTTAGCGTTAATTGCCGTAACCGTTACGCCAAGCATAACCGTAACATTGTTACACTCGTAAAAATCGTCCGCGCGGAACTTCATACGTTGCTCGTCGGTCTTACCAAACAGCAGATAGCTGATAAGCGGACGCGAGTAAGTATGGTACGGTTCATCGGAGATTACGACAATCTCCCAGTCTTTGTCAATCTCGCGTAATCCCTCAATACAACCTACCGCCGCCGCGGAGTTGCCGATAATAACTAGCTTCATTTAGGCGACTCCCCTTTCTTCGTAAACGATAGCGCGGTTTGGGCAATGCTCAACGCAAGCGGGAGCGCCTACGGTATTTTTAAGGCAAAGCTCGCACTTCTGAACCACGTGGCCGTCGTCTGAGGGCATTACGCAGCCGTAGGGACACGTAAGCACGCAAGTATAACAACCGACGCATTTGTCAGTATCGACGCTTATAACGCCGTCTGTGACGCTCAGCGCGCCTGATATACACGATTTAACGCACTGCGGCTCGTAACAATGGCGGCACTGTACCGCGAAGTTGATATTCCCGCCGTCCGCGCCTTCCTCAACTTGAATCCTTGGGTTGATTTTCCTGCCTTTAAGATTTCTGACCATATCCGA
>JAISKY010000039.1 GCA_031260745.1 Oscillospiraceae bacterium | reverse complement strand
GGAGGAAACGATACGATACGCGCCGGAGACCGCGTAGTCGTCGTTACTGCAACCCATAAACTCGGCGGTCTTGACGAGATTTGCGAATAAACTCACAAAAATACGTTGTTGGAAATTTTACATATACCGTAAATTAAACTGCTATAAAAACTAAACGCGAGGTTTTACAATTGACTACTCAGAAAAAAACACTTCCGCAGCAGTACATATCTTTCTTTTGCCTGTCGCTGCATCTTGCGTTCAAAGCGGGAATTACTCTTGCCGAGAGCGTCGAGATGTACTATCAGGAAGAAAAGGAAAGCTACTACCGCGGTATTATCGGCAAAATTGCCGCCGAGCTTCAGCTTGCTCACTCGTTCGCTGACGCGCTGTTGAGTACGGGCGTATTCCCGCAGTACGTCACCGATATGATTGAAATCGGCGAGAGGACGGGACGGCTTGACGACACTCTGCTGTCGTTGGCTCGTTACTATGAACGCCAAGAGGAAATCACGCACGGAGTGCGCGTCGCGGTCGCGTACCCGATTATGCTGTTGGCGGTACTGGTTTTCGTGTTTGTGATTTTCGCGGTTAAGATTCTGCCGATTTTCAACGACATATATGTGCAGCTAAGCGCGGCGGTTCCGCCGTCGGTAAGCGCGGTGCTGAAATTCGGGCGATGGCTTAGCGAATACTGGATTCCGGTAGTTATCGTAATCGTCGTAATTGCCGCGTTAGCGTTTATTTTCCGTCGCGTAATCTCTAAGGCGGTCGGCGTAATTATCGCTAAGAGTTCGCTTGGCAGAACAATGATAGCCGCTAGGTTGTCAAGCTCAATATCTATGACGCTGTCGTCGGGTCTGACGATAAACGAGGGTTTGCAGATGTCCGCTGAAATCATCGACGACAAACCGATTAAACTCAAAGTTTCCGACGCCGCCGCGAAAGCGGACACCGGCGCGCCGCTTACGGAGTGCGTAACTGATTTGGGCGTGTTTTCCGCGATGTATATTAAGATGATTGGTATCGGTGAACGCACCGGAACAATGGTTGAGGTTATGGAAGAAATCGCCCGTCGAAGTTCCGACGACGCAAGCGGTAAACTTGACGCTATCGTAAGCAAAATTGAGCCGACTTTGGTTATATTTATGTCTGTTCTTGTCGGCGCGCTGCTGATTTCGGTAATGCTGCCGCTTGCCGGAGTAATGGCGCTGATTTAGTCTAATTGACGCGACATAATTGTCCGAGAGGTCTAATATGGAAAAATCTCAAAAAAAACGAATATTTACCTCCGCGTTTATGAGCTGGCTGATAGCCGCGCTGTTGTTTTTACTAATCGCGGTCGTCGCCGTCCGGGGGATAAACTCCGCGGACGAAGTTAACCGTACCGAGCAGATTAGAACGCTTAGGGACAATGTACGCCGCGCGATTGTCACGTGCTACGCTATGGAGGGTTCATACCCGGAAAGTCTGGAGTATATGCGCGAGAATTACGGCGTTAACTATGACGAGCGGAAATTTAATGTTTATTACAGCATATTTGCGTCTAATATTATGCCCGACTATGACGTTATCGCCATTGTCAGATAAGAGGTAGTTTTTTTGAAACGAAGCGTACATTCTTATGACGCGATTTTCGCGCTGATTTTGTTTTTCGCGTTCGCGCTGTCAATGCTGATGGTGCTGTTAACGGGCGCGGGAGTATATCAGCGTATACGGGGTTCCGCCGAAAGCCGTTTCTCCGAGGAAACCTGCGTAAGCTACCTTACGATGAAACTACGCAGTTATGACGGCAGAGACGACTGCTCCGTTAATCTTGATAAAGTTGGCGGCAACGACGCGCTTTACCTTACGGAAATCATAGCCGATACGGAATATGTTACTACGATTTACTGGTACGACGGCTATGTCAGGGAGTTATTCGCGGAAAGCGGATATACGTTTGAGCCTGACAGCGGACTGGAAATTATCGAAGCTGACGGACTTAAAATGACCCGCGACGGCTCGTTGCTTAGAATAATATGTGACGGTTCAGGCGGTTCCACCGCAGACATTTACGTAAACCTGATGAATTGGAGGGCGTCCGAATGAGGGGCGGAGCAAAGACGAGCCTGTTTCTCATTGAACTGCTCGCGGCATTGTTGCTGTTCTCGTTTTGTGCGGCAATCAGCCTACAATATTTTCTCGCGTCAAACCGGAATACTACCGCGGGGCGCGACCTTAGTCACGCCGTGTTAGTGGTTAGCTCCGCCGCGGAGCTTTACAAAGCGACCTTCGGAGATACGGACGAAATCGCGAAGCGTTTAGGCGGTAAATCAGACGGCGGCGCTCTGTCCGTGAACTACGACTCCGACTGGAACGTCACCGACGGTGAGGGCGCGTATAAAATAGTCATTACCTCCGAGAATCAAACCGGAGTTATCACCGCGTACAAAACTCCCGGCGAGGAACAGATTTACACTCTGCAAGTAAAGGCGGTGAGGTAGATTGAAAACAAAAACCCCGATTCGCCTAAGCATCGGCAGTGTTTCCATTATGATGCTGTTTGCGGTTATTTGTCTTATATTACTTGCGGCGCTGTCGCTGGTTGCGTCGAACTCCCAGCTTAACCTCGCGAACCGTACCGCGGAACACGTCACGAACTACTACGCCGCCGATTTTACCGCATCGGAGATTTACGAATCAATAAAAAGCGGCGCGAAACCGCTAAGTCACCCGGAAATTAAAGTAGAAATTTTTGACGCGTACTCTGAGAACGGCGCTTGGCTTGAGGAATACTACTACTCCGTACCGATTGACGAGAACAGAGAATTATCCGTAATCCTGACCGTGTCAGGACAGGACGTTGAGATTTCGGAGTGGAAAATCGTATCCGTTGGCGATTGGATGCCTGACGACGGTCTGCTGTTGTTCGACGTCGAAGATAACCCTTTTTGAACTGAATGAAATAACCGGAGGATAATCGTTTTGAAGTTAATGGACCAAATATTAAGTGACGCTGTAGAGCTTAACGCCAGCGACGTGTTTATTGTCGCGGGTTCCGCGCTTACATACAAAATCAACGGAGTATTTATACCGCAGGAAGGCGCGATAATTATGCCGGCGAACGCTCACGAACTCGTTGAACGCATATACGAACTTGCGGGACGTAATACCGCAGAGGTTATAAGCTCCGGCGACGACGATTTCGCGTTTTCAATTCACGATTTGTCGAGGTTTCGCGCAAACGTCTATAAACAGCGCGGCTCGCTGTCCGCGGTAATCCGTATAATTCCGTTCGGAATACCGGACTATCACGAGTTGAGAATCCCGGAGAATATAATAAAAACAGCGGATGTTAATTCCGGGCTGATACTTGTAACCGGACTTGCAGGAAGCGGCAAATCAACTACGCTGGCGTGTATGATTGACCATATAAACAGAACTCGCGCGGGTCACATAGTTACGCTTGAGGACCCCATTGAGTATCTGCACCGCAACAACAAATGTATCATCAGTCAGCGCGAGATTTCGCTCGACACGGACGACTACGTAAGCGCGCTTAGAGCTTGTCTGCGACAGGCGCCCGACGTTATCCTCGTCGGAGAAGTCCGCGACCGCGAAACGATTCAAACCGTTTTAACCGCCGCCGAAACCGGGCATTTGGTTATCACCACTATGCACACAATCGGAGCCGCGGACACTATCGACCGCATAATCGACATTTTCCCGTCGTCACAGCAGCGTCAGGTTAGAGTTCAGCTTTCTATGCTTCTGCAAGCGGTAATCTCGCAGCAGTTGATTCCGGACGCGAACAATGTATTAACTCCAGTATTCGAGATTATGTACAACAATACCGCCATCAGCACGATGATTCGCGAATCAAAAGAGCATCAGATTGATACCGCAATCGCCTCCGGCGGAGCCGACGGTATGGTTACGATGGACGCGTTTATTTTGAATCTGGTAAACTCCGGCGAGATAACGAAAGATACCGCGTTGAAATATTCCTCCAACAACGACCTTATGACGCGCAGACTTGCCGCGATAAAATAGTCGGGAGCCTCGGCGCTTGACGTACAAAAATCCTAAATGGATAATATCTAAGGGAGGGTATCTTATACCCTCCCTATACTATTGCGGCACACGAACGAACTATACCAAATTGCAAGGAGCATAACATTCTTTGCGATTATCACCTTTTTCTATACTTGTAATAATAAACAACGGCTGCGGCGGCGAGCGCAAGAACAGCGGCGGTTATACGGATAGCGTTAATGATAAACGGCGTGTTAAATTCCATAAGAAAGTATTTTACATCGGGAAGCGTCTCCGGAAACGCGGTAACGATATTTGAGCGTATTATCATAGGGCAGTTACCTCTGCCGACTTGTACAAAGCGCCGTTTCCGACTGCGTCGTCTAACGGAAGTGAAGCAAGGGTCAGTACAAGGTTCTTGTATTCAGGTCTGCGAACAAGCAAGGCATAGTTGTTGATAGCATATAGACGTTCGCCGCGAATAAACTGTACAAAGACGAGTTCAAATACAAAATCGGGAAAGTCCGTTAGTGTGAGGGTATCTCTGTCAGACATATTCACAATATCGCTTTTACCGATTTCGGAGTCAACGGCAACAGTCAGATAGAGATGGTTGAAACTTTTAAGTACGCCTTGCTCGCCGGAGGACAATACAACGGGTATGTCCAAGGGTATACGAGCCAATTTACGCCGGTCGTCCTCGCTTTTAGCGACGCGTTTGCTTAGGTTTAGTGAGTAGTCGTCGAAAATAGACCAGTTATCAGCGATTTTATTGGCAAGCGAATGATGTCTGTCGTATATAATCTGAAACCACATTCGCTTGTTCTCAAAATCAAGACCGTTAACTCTGATACAATACTTCCATTTGTTATTCGGAAGAGTCCTCACTCTGGATATTTGAGCGGTCAGTTTTGCGGTATACCCGCGGTCGGTAACGACGAGCGGAAACGACGCGTCCGGCGGGAAAAATTCCGGCGTACTCAAAACTACAGACAGACCATCTTCGGATATGTCGTCGGTAACGGATTTGATAGTTTCGATGCCGTTATCGAGCGAAACAGGAAGTTTGCAAAAAAAGCGTTCGGTATTACGATAATTTTGTCTGCCGAGCATAAAGACAATAGCAAGCACTAAATTTTTGGCGTTTACTACAAGCCAGTACATAACGACAATATTGTACGGAAACATATCCACGAAAGTTTCGCGTACGCAGATTACAAGCGCGAATATACAGCACGCAAGGAATATTATATGCGGTATGGCAAAGTAAAACGGCGACTTGTTAGATTCGGTATGGTTTTTGTTTGTTATGGTGAACTTTTTCAGATGTACGCCAAGCGCTTCCAGCAGAACGGGGAAAATTAGGTACGGGAACATAATGGTATCTATTACGTTGTTCCAATGCGGATTTCGGATAAAACCGGAGGATTGTTTGAGTACGAATCCATAAAGCAGATAAGCGGGGAGCCAAAATACAAGGAGTTCCCAAATCTCACATTTCATAATTACAAGGTTAAAAATGACAAAAAGTATGGGCGCGAGGATATAAATAAACCGCGAGAGGAATGTCCACCAGTAAAGGTAACAACTTATATAA